>NZ_JBHTLS010000007.1:0-27559 GCF_042678845.1 Sphingobium olei
CGCCGGGGCCTCCCTAGTCGCGCCGCCCGCACCACTCCCATCGATTTTGCTCCCCCCTCCCCATCCCGCGCTTCGCCAGCGGGTCAGAGCCGCAGGCCGCAGGCAGCGGCTTCGCCTAAAGGAGTGAAAAATGACCATCCAGACCATCCAACTGAACAAGCTGGCGCTTTCCGACCTCAACGTGCGGAAGGTGAAGCCCAAGGAAATCGAAGCCCTCGCCGCCGACATTCAGGCGCGGGGCGTGCTGCAAAACCTGATCGGCTATGATGAAGACGGCAAAATCAGGATTTGCGCCGGAGGGCGGCGCTATCGGGCCTTGAAGCTGTTGCAGAAGGCAAAGGCCATCCCCGGCACTTTCGAGGTTCCCGTTGAAATCCGCAGCAAGGACGAGGCGCTGGAAATCTCGCTTGCCGAGAACGCGCAGCGCGAGGACATGCACCCCGCCGATGCCATCGCAGCCTATCGGGCGATCATCGACAGCGGCAAGGACGTTGACGATGTTGCAGCATCGTTCGGCGTCTCCCCGGCCTATGTCCGCCGCGTGTTGAAGCTGGCGGCGCTGCACCCGACCATTCTCAAAGCCTTCCAGAAAGACGAAATCGGCATGGGCGCGGCGCAGGCTTTCGCGCTGACCGACGATCAGGACCGCCAGCTTGAGGTTTTCAAGCGCACCGGCGACAACGCCCACCAAATCCGCGCCATGCTCACCCAGGAGAAGGTTGCCGATACCGACAAGCATTTTCGCATTGTAGGCGAGGAAGCCTATTGCGCCGCAGGCGGCACCTTCACCACCGATCTTTTCGGAGAACGTCGCTATTGCGATGATGCGGGCCTTGTCATGGACCTTGTGCAAGATCGGCTCGACGCCATCGCCAAGGCGGCGCGCGAAGATGGCTGGCGCGATGCAGAAGGGCAGCTCTACCGGCCTGATTCCTACTGGATGCGCGGCCATCTGGAACCCGCTGGCGAGCGCGATCCGACCGAGGAAGAAACCGCGCAGCTGGTCGAGATCGAGGCGGCAATCGCCAAGCGGGAAAGCGAGGTGGACGAGGACGATCACGACTATGACGACGAGTTGCGCGCCCTGACCCGCAAACAGGACGCTATCGTATCGGCTTGCCGCGTTTTCACCGCCGAGCAGAAGGCCGAGCACTCGCTTATCGTCTTCATCGGCCATGACGGTATCGAACAGGTCGCGTTCACCCGCACCGCCAAGGGCACCGCCGCCGATGGCCCCAAGCCTCCTCGCCCCGACTACTCGCAGAAAGTCATGGATCAGCTGGGCGGCATCCGCACGATGGCGGTTCGGGAAGCCCTTGCCAGCGACCCGGAGCTGGCGCTGGACGTGCTCTTAACGGGCCTCTTGGGGCAGGTTCGCGGCAACGCTTATTCGTGGCAACAAGCCGCCGAAATCACCGCCGAGAAGAACCGCTTCCATGTTGACGATGCGGTCATGGGCCATTCCACGATTGCCGACATTGACGAGATCGCAAGGGCCGATCTTGACCGCTTGGCCGAAACACCCACGCTGGACGACATGCGCCAGATGGACAGCGAAGCGAAATTGCGGCTGCTGGCCTACTGCGTTGCCTCGCAGATCACGAGCCTTTCGTTCCACAGCGACCGCGACCGCCAGCTGGCGCAGATCGTCGGAGCCGCGCAGATCAACATGGCCGACAAGTGGGAACCTAATCAGGTATTCTATGACCAGCTTAGCAAGGCCACGCTCTTGAAGCTGCTGGCCGAAGGTTGCGGCAACGACGCTGTAGAGAATTGCCAGACCATGAAGCGCTCTGACCTTGCCGTGACGGTCAACGAGCGCCTTGCGGGGCGGCGCATCCTGCCCCCCGCCCTTCGACCCTCTGCCTTGCCCGATGCCGCCGATAGCGAAAGCCAAGCGGCATGACGGCACGGGGAGCGCGCTTCACTCCCGCGCTCCCCGCAAACTTGGGGGCGGTGGCAGCTGCCACCGCCCGGCCTTTGCGATTAGCGAATGCGCCTGTTGAGGAAGAAAATCCCGATGGGTGCGACGAACAGCACAAAATCATGCAAGCCGCCGCCAAAATGAGCGGCCAGGGCCGCGCGCTTAGTAGTCTGTCAGCTGCCACATAGGATCGAGCGGCCCAGGGCCGCGCTCCGTCAGTGGTGGCAGCTGCCACCGGGGGAACACCAAGGGCACCCGCCCTTTCGTTCCCGAAGCATAATCGACAGGACCGGGTTGCCCGACAAGTTCGGCCAGTTCCGGCGCGCTCGCGCGCGCCGGGGCCTCCCTAGTCGCGCCGCCCGCACCACTCCCATCGATTTTGCTCCCCCCTCCCCATCCCGCGCTTCGCCAGCGGGTCAGAGCCGCAGGCCGCAGGCAGCGGCTTCGCCTAAAGGAGTGAGGAAAATGGCTAAGGAAACGAACCGGATCGACATTTATCAGGCCGTCACCGACGACATTCTTGCGATGCTCGAAGCGGGCACCAAGCCTTGGGTGAAGCCGTGGAGCGGTGGGCCGACCATTCCGCTCCGGCACAATGGGGTCGCCTATCGTGGGATCAACGTCCTCAGCCTTTGGGCCAGCGCCATGCGTCAGGGCTTCGCCTCCCCCTATTGGCTGACCTTCAAACAGGCATTGGAGCTTGGCGGCAATGTCCGGAAGGGCAGCAAGGGGACCACCGTTGTCTATGCTAACAAGCTTGTCGTGAAGGACTCCGAGACGGACGACGAGCGCGCCATTCCGTTTCTGAAACGATACACGGTTTTCAATGCCGATCAGGTCGAGGGACTGGACGGCAAATATCCCGCGCCCGCCCCGATCATTACCAATCCCGAAACCCGCGACGTTGAGCTTGAAGTGATGTTCTCTCGCATCGACGCAACCGTTCGCATCGGCGGATCGCAAGCCTATTACCACACCCGCGACGACTATATCCAAATGCCTGCTTTTGAAGCGTTCCATTCCGCCGACGACTACTATGCCACGCTTGCGCACGAGGCCGTGCATCATGCAGGGCATGAAAGCCGCCTCAACCGGAAAACCCTGATTTCAACGAGCCGCGCCGACTATGCGAGGGACGAGCTCGTAGCCGAGCTGGGCGCATCCTTCATCGGCGCGATTGTCGGTTTCAAGGTCGAGGAACGCGAAGACCATGCCGCGTATATCGAGCACTGGTTGACCGCGCTCCGCAACGACAAGCGCGCGATTTTCGAGGCTGCCCGTGAGGCTCAGAACGCCGCCGACTACCTGTTGGCGATGATGACCGACCAAGCGGATTGAATGACCCGCCCTGCTAAATGCACGAGACGCCGCGCAAGCGCGGCGTCCCATTTCAGGAAAGTGAAATATGGGGGCTACTCAATGTGGTTTATATACAAATCCCGACATGTTAACTATGGGCGGGAGCAGGTCGTTTTTAGGTGCAAAATGGAAAATATCATCGACACCTACAGGAATCGCATCAAGGCGATGGGGTATGAGCCGCGTCGGCAGGAAGAGATTCCTGACGTGATGGCAGCTTATTGCGAAGCAATCGCAAATTGCAAGATTGAAGGACTTGAATTGGTTTCGGATGACCACTCTTTTTGTTTGCTGTTGGTCGAAACCCAAATTCCCGTCGATGTGGCGATTGGTCTGGCGCAGGACTACAACCGTGATGTTCTGTCCCGCCAGAAACTCGCTGCATGACAGGTGAGCGACCCTTACACCTGGCGTAACAGCGACGTTCTTCGGAACAAGCTGGGAATCCGCGACGATAATATCCTCAAGGAGCGAGAAGCTTTCTTCTCGGTTGTCCGACATGGCGAGCTGGTTGTGCAGCGCGCCGCGCCGGCGACGAACGCGCGCGAGTATCGCGAACTGCACAATCATCTGTTTCAGGACGTATATGATTGGGCGGGGCGCTTTCGGACTGTGGACATAAGCAAACCCGGCAGCACTTTTGCCCGAGCGCACTTCATTGCCCGCAGCATGGAGCACGAATTTAAGCAGCTGCCCGACCTCCAAACCCTCAAGTCGATGGATCGTGATCGCTTTGCGGATACCATGGGGCGGCATATTTCCGAATTAAATGCCGTTCATCCGTTCCGTGAGGGCAATGGTCGCACCATGCGGCTGCACTTGCAGCTACATTCCCTTGCGGCCGAGAAATTCGTCTCGATCCAGGCAATGGGGCCGAAGGACTGGATGGAGGCGAGCCGCGACAGCTTCCATACTGGAAATCACGCCTCCCTCGCCAAAGTCATCCGTGATGCCATGCCCCTCGAACAGAACCGCGTCGAGCCAGCGCGTGGGCCAGCGGGCATCGCGTTTCCACCCTCGATGGAATCTCTCATGCCAGTTGGCGAACGACGCGCAATGAGTATCGAGCAGGCCAAGGATCAAATCAGCCGTTACCTACCTACTGCGCAAACCGTTGCGTCGCGGCAGCATGAGCAGCTTAATCGGATCGCGGAAACGTCCGCTGACATGCGCCAGCTGGCCGCGCGTTCAGCGCAGGAGCTTGCCTTTTTCCGCGATCCCAAAGGGCCGATGCACCACCTTCAGCTGATTGAGCAACGCCGCTATCATCAGATCGAAGTCAATTGGTCCGAGGGTATGGACCCGCTGCAAAGAGTCCGCGCCATCAGCGCGGGCGCCGCAGATTTCCTTTCGAAAATGACCGACCGCGACATTCAGGCCGCCGATCGCGCGCTACGTCTGCAAGTCATGCCTCCCGGCGTCAGTCAGGTTGATCTACGCCTTGCCGCGCAATTCGAGAAAAACTCGCCTGAGCAGAACCGCGCCGATGCCAGGTTCGCGCAATTCCAGCTCGCCATTGATAAGCGCGTCGCGACAGCTACCGAGCGCGGCGCATCGAAGGAACAGCTGGCGCAGATCGTCGAAAGCGCAAAGGCCCATGTCGCCGCAACATTGCGCGAAGGCAAATCACCGACGCCGACCGCCGAGAAATCAAAGGACCGCGAGCGCTGAAAATGAGCGGCCAGGGCCGCGCGCTTCGTAGTCTGTCAGCTGCCACATAGGATCGAGCGGCCCAGGGCCGCGCTCCGTCAGTGGTGGCAGCTGCCACCGGGGGAACACCAAGGGCACCCGCCCTTTCGTTCCCGAAGCATAATCGACAGGACCGGGTTGCCCGACAAGTTCGGCCAGTTCCGGCGCGCTCGCGCGCGCCGGGGCCTCCCTAGTCGCGCCGCCCGCACCACTCCCATCGATTTTGCTCCCCCCTCCCCATCCCGCGCTTCGCCAGCGGGTCAGAGCCGCAGGCCGCAGGCAGCGGCTTCGCCTAAAGGAGTGAGGAAAATGGAAGCGACAACTGACCAGATCGCCACCGTTGCGGCGCTGAACGACATTGCGCGGCGAACGATGGGCGTGACTTGTCGCACCGTGATTACGCAAGGCATCGCGGCGCTGGACGAGAATACGCAGTCCGACATTCTCAAGATGATCGAGGGCTTTGAGGATTTCACACCCGACAACGATCCTCACGGCGAGCATGACGCCGGTTTCCTTTATCGCGATGTGATCGGCCAATGGCATACCCGCTGGACTGACGACAGCACGCGCCCAGCCCTCTCGGTCATGTGGAAGTTCGACTATTACGACCGCGATCTTGAATTTGGCAGCGCCGAACCATGGAATCCCGATGCCACAACCCGCGTGCTCACCATTCTCCTAACCAGCGAATATTGAGGGAGGCCACCATGACCAAATCGCCCCCCGTGATCGAGCTTAGCTGGCGTGATGAGAATTACGGTTCCGTCTGCGCTGTCGCCGCCTTCCGCAACTATGCGGGCACACTGGATTGGAGCGACCGCACCCACCAGCGGTTTCGCGGATGCCTGAAACGCGCAGGCTTCGCCTTCCACGATGGCCGGTGCAGCTACATCGCCACCAGCGGCACCCGCGAGGATCGGCAGCGCGCCCTTTGTGACGAGCTGGCCCGCGCAGGCTTCCAGATCGACAGCGGCGACGTGAGGGCAGAGGCATGAACCGCGAACGCCGCAAGCAGATCGCCGCCGCTCGCGTGCTGATCGACAAGGGCAAGGCCCTGTTGGATGAGGCGCGCGACATGCTCGAAACCGTCAAGGATGACGAGCAGGCCGCCCGCGAAAATCTGCCACCCAGTCTTGAGGACAGCGAACGCGCGCAGGCGATGGACGCCGCAGTTTCCGAACTGGAAAGCGCGATTTCAGCCCTTGAAGACTTCGACGCCGACGAGATCGGCACGCAACTCGACACCGCCAGCGAATAGGAAGGATTGACCATGCAACCCATGCGCCACCTAGATCGAGACACGCGCCGCGCCCGCCTTCTGGCGGCGCGCACGCGCCCCGTCGGCGGCATCAACCGGCGCGGCATCTTCACCGGCCATTGGGACGGTGGCGATGTTGTGCGCCAGTTTCGCGGCGATAACGGATCGTGGATCGGCCTTGCCGCCTACAAGGCGAAGGAAGAGCCGGAGCCGCAGCCATGAAAATCAGCAACACGGCGAGCGCCGTTCGCGTCACCCTCTCCCCCACCGAGATCAGCGATTTGCAATTTGTGATCGAGGCGGCCGAGCGCGCGGGGCATTATATGCCCGCGCGCGTCCTCAACATCATGGCGGCGCTGACGCGCAGCGCCGACGATGTTCGGATGAAACAGGCCATGAAGCGGGCGGAAAAAGATCGCGTGACGCGGATCGAGCAGGACCGACGCGCGCGCGAACGCCAATTCATGCTAGGCGACCGATACAGCGTCATGGCGAGCCGCGCCGACTACGCCGATGCGTCTTCTGATCCGGACGCGCGCCAATGGGTTGACCTGGTGTTTCATGAAATCATGCAGAGGCCGCTTCCCGATCAATACGAACTCCGGCGCGACGTGTGGCGTGTCCACGTTGTCCAACTGGACGGCGGCACGCTCGGCGCTGTTGTAGGCGGCGATTGCACTCAAACCGCCGACCCCGCCGAAATTACTTCCGTAGCGGAACAGCTGATCGCCCGCTTCGAGGCCAGAGCTTGACGCGCGTGGAGCGGTGGCAGCTGCCACCGCTCCAGAGAGATCTAGAATCTGGCGATGAGAGGCAGCAGCGCCGCCGCTTGGCTTCCCAGGACCGGCACCCAATAATTCGCGGCGCGGTAATCAGGGCCGTGATCGACCGCCATCACCCCAAAGACATATCCGATCATTGGCAGCGTCCACAGCAGACGCCCGCCCAGGTCCACGCCCATCAGCACCAGCGCAACGCCAAGCACAGCCCAAAGCGGAATCAGTCGTTCCATGATTTCGCGATGACGGATTATTCGCCATGCACTTTCCCGGTCATCGGCGCTAACCTGCGATACGAGGCCCATAGCTTCCCCTTTTCATCAACGGTCGCCGGCGATCATCCAACGGCTTCACGAAAATGTGAAGCGCGTTTCGCGCGCATTCTCGCCAATCCGTTGTATAGCCCCCATCGAGCGAGGGCGAGGGACTGTGACAGCGGCCCTTCGCAAATCCTCTCGCTCAAAGGAGGTGATGTGATTTGACAGCATATGAAGCAGCTCAATTGACGATCGCAGCCGTCGCGCTCGTGATCGCAATTGTGAAGCTGGGGAAGTCCGATAAGGGCTGATCTAGCGGGGCGGGTGGTCTGACAGGGCCGCCCGCCCTAAATGTTTGAACCCGCCGTGTGACAGCACGGCGGGTTCAGGTAGGTGCGTGAAATGAATCAGCACACGAAGCATTGCCTATATAGCCCTTTTCCCTTGCCAATCCAATAACCGACGCGCGCGCGAGGTGTTCCCCGTCTGTTCCCTTTGGCGCATAAGCGCCCAATGGCCGCGAACTACAACCGCCCCAAGCCCATTGATCCTATCTGGTATCGGCAAGGCTGCTATCTGCGCATCTATTGCGCTTGCGGTCGCCGCGTTGTCGCCCCGCTGGGCGACTTCGCCCGCTCGCGCCGCATTTCTTTCGATACCCGCATTTACGAGCTGATCGCGCGGCTTCGGTGCAGCCAGTGCCGCCGCAAGCCTTATGCGGACGTGTCGCGCAACCGCTCGGGCAATTAAAATGACGGAGGATCCGATTGCTCGGATGCTTCCGGCGCTATCCGTTGGGCATGTCGCCGGCGACATGCCGCAGCGTCCTCTAGGTCACCGCTATGCTATGACCTGGCGGGCGCTTTTCCCTAGATTGAGGCGGCAATGCCGCCGCGTCCGCTGTTCGACTTTGGGGCCTGTTCCTGCCCCCTGCCGCAAGGGCTGGACCGTCTCGGCCGCTGTGCGGCCTCGCTTGGCGATCAGGCGGGTTTCCCCGCCCTTCCTTCGCTACGCTCCGTGCAGGACGGGTGATCCCCCTCCCCCCTGATCGGCCCTGATTTGCGGCATTCCCCGGCCCTGCTCGCCGCTGGGCAGAAGTCGATGACCCGTCATCGCCTTCGGCTCCATTCTAGGCAGGGAAAACAGCACATGACCGACATTCCGTTGGCAACGATTCTTCGGATCAACGCCGCCCGCACCATTCCGCTCGCTCGCTATGAGGAAGAGGGCAATTTTGACCGCTTCGGCTACATCAAAGACCTTGCCGAAAATCATGGCGCTGACCTTCCCGCCGTCATCGAGATTGCCGACCTACTAGGACCGGATGAAGATTTTGACGGCCTTGTGACCACCATCGAGGACGCCGCCGAGGGCTTCGGCTTTGGTGCTCTTATCCTCGGGGGGGCGTGAGCATGGGCCAGGAGCTTATGACGCCCGCGCAGATTGCGGATATTTGCGACGGCCGAGACAAGGCCATAGCCCTTTGGCTCGGCCTCTATGACACCTACCATGCAACCCGCGACGAGGCGGCGCGCCTGACCCTTGGCGGCCCACTATCGCTGTCATGTGGCCGCGACTGGACCGAGGACACGTTGACTCGCGCTTTCAGCTGCCACCGCCTGTCCTGGCGCAGATTGAGGCGGCAAGCCGCCGCGCTGATTTGTCGCGTTTGGGGCCTGTTCCTGCCCCCTGCCGCAAGGGCTAGACCGTCTCCGCCGCTGCGCGGCTCCGCTTGGCGATCAGGCGGGTTTCCCCGCCCTTCCTTCGCTGCGCTCCGTGCAGGGCGGGTGATCCCCCTCCCCCCTGATCGGCCCCGTTTGCGGCATTCCCCGGCCCAGCGTCGCCCGCTTTCGGCAGAAGTCGATGACCCGTCATCGCCTTCGGCTCAATTAGGAAGGGAAAGCCCATGAAAATCCGTATCTACCGCCAGACCGAGCAGGACTTTGACCGAATCGAGATCGAGGGCGCGACCTTTGAAACCATCGTCAGCCGGGCAGCGGTCGAGGGGCTTCAATGCAGCGGTTACAACAGCAATCCGAGCCAGCGGCTTGAGTTGCAGGGCGCACCGAAATTCAAGGGCGTTTGCGGTCCTATGTGGGATGGCGATGCGATCCGCTACGAGTGCAGCGCCACCTATGCGGAGTTGAGCGCATGAGCGCCGCCGCCGCGATACGCACCGCGCAGGCCGACCAGCTGGGCGACCAGATCATTGCCGCAGGCTTCGCGCCAAACGGCTTTGTGCTGGATATTAACGAGGCGCTTGATGTGCCCCGTGACTTTCCCCTTTCCGCGCCGTGGAATCTGCCGTCGCGCCTGTTTCAGTTCCCCATAGAGGTTATCCGTGCAGAGCAGGACGAGCCGCGCAAGATCGGCCTTCGCCATCCTTTGCTTGCCGCCCATCCTTTCGTGCAGCACGTCGAGCGCGCGCTAGGGATCGAGATCGCCCGCGATGGCGTGACGAACCGCCACGGCTACAGCAACCGCGTTCATTCGCTCTGGCATCATGCGGTGGACCTTATCAGCGCCGGGAAATGGCGCGAATTGCTCGAAACGCAGGAGTTCACCGAGCCGCGCAATATCTTCAATGCCGTTGTCTATGGCCTTCGCTATTCGGACCACGCCGACAGGAAGGCGAGCGGTCACATCAGCACCGTCGAGGCCCGCCAGATCATGGGGGAAATGGGAGCTACCGAGCCGACCGAACGCGCCGCGTTGCTTCGCAGCTTTTCCGCGCCGTCGCCCTGCCAGCAGGAACGCGGGGCCGAGCATTGGCCGATCAATCTTCACGGACCTTGCGCCGAGGATAAGGCATGGTCCTTCATCATCGGGATCGAGGATGGTTGGTTTTCCTATGATCGTTCCGGGCATCTGCAATGGTCCCCCATGGGCCGCGACCGTTACGCGGCAGGCGATAGCGCCAGCTTCACCGAGGCGAGCGGCCAGACCGCTTTCGCCTTTTGAGGGGATCGAGCATGGCCCGCCATTGCATCCGCGAACCTCGCTACGTTCCCCCGGTGCAGCGCATCGGGGAGCAACCCGACTTGTTCGGTGGACCGACCCTTAGCCACGTTGCCGAGCGCCAAGGACCGCCGAAAGGATGGCAGCGCCAATTGCAGAAATGGGGCCGCTGCACCGTCATTGCCGATCTTGAGGCAGCGCCGCCGTCTGTCATCGACCCTCCCCCGTCCCCGTCTCCGGTTTTCCTTGTCGCTTGCGTTGCTGCGAAGCTGGACCGCCCCGCCCCGGCGCGCGATCTTTACGCATCGCCATGGTTCCAGAAGGCCCGTGCCTATGTCGAACGACAGGGCGGCGCATGGTTCATCCTGTCAGCAAAGCATGGCCTGATCGCCCCGGAAACCGTCATCGCGCGCTATGACGAAACGCTAGGCGCGATGAAGGCAGGCGCGCGCCGCCTTTGGGGCGCGCGCGTGATCGAAGCAATGGCCGAGCAGATCGACGCCGCCGCGCCGCTGATCGTTCTCGCAGGCCGCAACTATCGCGATCCCCTTTGGCCGCAGATCGAACGGCGCGCATCGGTTCCGATGGAGGGGCTTGGAATCGGTCAGCAGCTCGCTTGGTTAAGCGACAACTGAAAGCGAGAATTGTCGCGGTCCATGCGCAACTTCGCGCGATGCGCTTCGAGGGGGCATCTGTTTGTCGCGCCGCCCTTTCAATCTATCCAACGCCATTTGGCGTTGTGAGTTTGAGGATTATAGGCCCATCAACGGCCCAAGCCCCCCGGTAGGGCCGCCCACTCTCGGCAAGCGCAAATGGCGTAGTTTGCGCTTGCCGGGAGACCAGTTGCCCTCTCTATATGGCAAGGTGACTGCCCCCACACCGACAGCGCCCTTGTGGACCCAAGATCAGGCCATTGCCTATGAGGCAGCCCTTGAGGCCATCAACGATGTTATCGCCGGTTACAGCGAGCAGATCGCGCTTGAGCATGGTCGCGTTGTGCCGAACACGGCGCGGATCGCTTGGCTCGAAATGCGGACGGATCAGGCATCGGCCACCGGCCATGCGCTCAATGTGATGGATGATGAGAATGTCCGACAAACGCTGCTGGAATACAGCGCGATCGTTCGGGCGCGAGACGGCGCAGGGTGAAGGTCCGCCCGATGGGCGGGCGTTAGTTCGTTAAATCCCCCCGTCAGTGTCTTCCTAGCATGAGGGCTGCACCAGGCCGCATCAAGGATCGGCGGTTCCCCCAATTTGCTGCGCAAATCGGCTCCCCCACCGCCCGCTAGCGCGGCCGCTTCGCGGTCCCTGACCCGACCCGGCGCTGCCCTCCCCTTGGCCTCGCCAATTCCGGCAACAAGGAGGTTGTTATGTCTCATCGTCTGTTCGCTCAGCTGGCTTTCGAGCGTGCGCTTGGAAATGCTGCGATCGAGGCGCTGGCGACCGCGTTGAACGATAAGGATCATTTCGACGCGGAAAGCATGTGGCCGAAAGACCCGATGTTTATCGGCAAGACGAGTGCTGACATCGAGGCGGTTGCGGCCGAGCTGGGCCAGATCATCGAGGACCGTATCAAGGACGTGCTCGACGGCCCCGGCATCCGCAACATCGAGCGCGGCGAATGCGTCTATCCGCAAGTCGTCGCGGTCGTGCTGGCGGCCAAGGCGAAGCGCGGCCAATCCGGCTGACGCCGGAGGGGCGGGCTTAGCCCGCCCCTTTTCGCCCGCTGGGCGAAACCGATGATCTCGGTGCCATGCAGAGCGCGGGACGGGGCATCGAACCCCGCCCCGCGCAATCTCTTCTCTCTGTGTGTCGTGGCATTTTGGCATGGGTGCGCGCCAGCTTTCAAGGATCGGCGGTTCCCCCAATTTGCTGCGCAAATCGGCTCCCCCACCGCCCGCTACCGCGGCCGCTTCGCGGTCCCTGACAGCCGGCGCCGGTGCCCATGCCGGGTGTCTCCCGTCACCAACGAGAAGGAGAACCGGATGCACATCAAATTGTTTAGAGCACTGAAAGCGGCTAATCTGTCCGACGACGCCGCAGCGGAAGTTGTAGAGGCTATTGAGGAGTATATCGCCGTGAAGGTTCAGGAGGCGAACAAGGGAATCGAAAGCAAGCTGACGGCACAAACTTGGGTCATCGGCAGCGTCGGTTTCGTCCTCGCAGTCATCGGCCTCGCGCCCGCTTTCATCAAACTGTTCCAGTAAGACAAAGGGAGGCTTCGGCCTCCCTTTTTTTGCCGAACCGACTGATTGTCAGGAGACGCAAATTGACCGACTTCGCACAAGCACGGCTCGATATGTTCGAGAGCGGTTTATTCGGCCAGGGCAATGCTTTCTGGCGCTGGATCGCCACGGACGAGGCGCGGCCCTATCTGGCCGCTTTCGCCGCCGATCGCGCGCCACCCAGCGGAAGCGAGTTTTTCGCGGCCGATCTTACCGCCGAGGATCTACTTGATTCCGATCACCTGGCCGAGCTTGCCCAGAAGATCGAAGCGGCTCACGGCTAGCGCCGTGCGCGCCGGGGCTATTTGCGAGCAGATGTGCGCTGTTGCTCCGCCACGTCGCGGATCATAGCTGCCCAGCATCCCAAGATCATGCCCTCTTCATTATCGACTTCGCTTGTGGCGACCGCATAGATACCCAGCAAGTTTGCAACCTCGCTCGCCTCGACAATGCCTTGACGCGCAAGCAGCGTGGCAAACATCGAGAGTGCTCCCCCCATTGCCCGCACCAGCGGCGCATCTTGTAGCAGTCGGTCAAATTCGCGGGGCGGGTTACTGGACATAGATTGTTCCGATCAAATAAAGCGACTGCCTTTCAGGACTTGTCGCGGGAAGTGCTATCCGCTGCCAATAATTCGACAGCCGATAATCCGAAAGCATCGGCAAGGCTCTCCAAGGTAGCAAGCGTTGGATTACCATGTCCGCGCACCATGTATGAAATATGTGACGCCGCAACGCCCGAGCGTTCGGACAACTCCCCTTGAGTTATGCCTAGTTTCTTTAGTTCGCGAGCGATGTTGGCCCCGAGCTGGGCCATCAACGGCGATGTTCGTTTCAGGTATATGGTTGGCATCGTGTTCGCGTCCTTCTGGCTAGGCGCAGAATGTCGGCACGGGCAGCATGGCGCAATAGGGTTGCTCTAGAAGCTATTTGCGCCATGGCTTTCGCGCCTAGCGCAGATGGTATAGATTGTGCGCCATATTTGGACGAGCGAGGTTCAAACCCTGCATGGACGGTCAGGACGACGCGATGAAATCGGCCATGGAGCTGTTCGCAGCTCGGCTTGCAAAGCGCGATGTAGAGAGGCCGATCACCGACCATCGAACCGTCGAGCGGTTGATCGCGATGCTGGAACCGCATGAGCAACAGGTTGTCCGCTTGCGGATCGGGCTTGGCCCCTCTCCCGCGCTCACTCTTGCCGCGACTGCAAAGATCGTCGGTGTGTCGCCAAGCCGCATCGGCCAAATCGAGGACAAGGCATTCCGAAGGATCAGATGGGTCTGCAACAACATAGACATTCACGATCGTTCGGCGCTGGATGCTTTGATCGCGCGCAGGCGTGATGAAGCGGCTGAGGCCGAGCGGATCAGGAAACGCGATGCCTTGCAAAAGGCGCTAGATCAGGAGCGGAAGCGCAAAGCCAAGCAAGACCGGGACGAGGTCAGGCGAGCGAAGGCGCGCGATTCCGCTTGGAACCGCAAACTACGCGTGGCGCAGGCTGAGCTTGATCGGATGAGATCCGACGCTCAGTTTTTTGCCGAACAGATCGCTCAAATCGAGCAGCGCGCTAATTGGCTGAGGGCAATTTTGCCGCGCGACCGCCAATTGGCGGCGCTGCGCGAACAGGCCGATGAAATCCGCGATGCGATCGCGAGCGCAGAAGCCAGCATATCCAACATGCTGGCCTCGCCCCCGGATGGTCCCCAGCTAGGCAAGGAAGCTTCAACAAACGATGGCCACTGATATTGAGCCGTCCCCCGCCTTCGCGCCGCAGATCGGCCGCGTTTATTTGCGCGTCAGCACCGATGCACAGGACTTACGCCGACAGGATGCCATCGTAGCCGAGGCGAAGGCAGCGGGCTATTATGTCGCGGCAGTCTATCGGGAGAAGGCATCGGGTGCCCGTGCCGACCGCCCCGAGTTGCTGCGTATGATTGCCGATCTTCAACCCGGTGAAGTGGTGATTGCCGAGAAGATTGACCGGATTAGTCGTCTTCCCTTGGCCGAGGCCGAGCAGCTGGTTGAGACAATTCGTGCGCGAGGCGCGCGACTTGCCATTCCCGGCGTCGTGGACCTGTCCGACCTCGCGGCCGACGCCGAGGGCATCGCCCGCATCGTGCTCGAATCTGTTCAGGCGATGCTCTTGAAGATCGCCCTGCAGATGGCTCACGACGATTACACCGATCGCCGCGAGCGACAGCGCCAAGGTATCGCCTTGGCAAAGGCCGCAGGGCGCAGCGGAGGGCGCAAAGGCGATCGGGCAACGCACGCCCGCATTGTGGCATTGCGCGAAGCGGGCAAGAGCATTGCCAAAACGGCAGAGCTGGCCGATTGCGACCGCAGCACCGTCAAGCGGGTGTGGGCGGCCCATCGTGCCGCCCAGGTGCAAGAACCCAGCCCTCAGCGAAATCATCGTGAGCGGAACCGCTGATTGCCCTTTCTGTTCGGCTTCAAGCCGGTGGCAGCTGCCACCGGCAGTCCCCTGCTCGCGTCAACGGACTGCCAGCTACGGAAAGAGCGGCGGAGCCGCGACAGGGTTTTCCAATCCCCGCCGTGCCGATCGAGCGCAGCGACCTATGGGTGCCAATGGCCAGTGGCAGCTGCCACCGCCGCCAGTCCAAATTGCTGCATCTACTCGGGCCGTTTCCTTTGGGCGTTGCTGTCTGACGGATACGAACTCCACATCGCCACTAATGCGGGCAAGCAGAAAACCGGCCTTCGGCCTTGGGTTTCCGCAAGCGGACCCTCCCATTTTCAGCTTGCCCGCGTAGCTCAGCTCCGCCGCAAAAAATCCGTCAGCAACGCTTATCCAAAGGAGACTACCATGCAGAACATCGCTGAATTTCGGATCATCGGCCGCGTTGGCAGTGTCGATACGACCGATAAAGTCACCCATGTTTCCGTCGCCGCGAACTACAACCGCAAGGATGGCGATGAATGGAAGACCGATACGCACTGGAACCGCGTGACGTTCTTCCGCCAGCTGGCAGAGCGCGCCGCTGACTTGGGCAAGGGCGACCTGGTTCACATCACCGGACGGGTCCGCCAGAACAGCTACGAGAGCAATGGCGAAACCCGCTACTCGGTGGACCTGATCGCTGAGGGGCTGGGTATCTTGGTTCGGGGCGGGGCTGACTAAGCCCCCCCCCTTTCACCTAAAACGGGCGGCCTGGTGGCCGCCCTTTTTTGTGGACAATGCTTTTCACAGACCCTAACAAGAATAGGGTTTAACTACGTGAGGCATGTGTGGCAGCCAAACTGTTCAATCGTGTAGCGAGCTTGCGCGTCGCTTCCGGACTTACGCAATCCGAGCTGGCAGCGAGGATTCAAGTCTCCCCTGAAACAGTCGCGGCCATCGAGAACGGCAGACAGGACGCCACTTTGCTGACGGCGCTACGTATGTCGCGTGCCCTGCGAACCGAGGTGCCGAACATCTTCAGGGAGCAGCCTTTCCCTAAGCTGATCGGCTCCGAGCGAGGCGAGAGCCGAACAGCTTAGGAGGCCGCTATGCGCCGTGAGATTGCCAGCAAACTTCGGCGCGCAGCCAGCGTGCTACGGACTGTCATGCTTTGGGCATCGCTTGCCCTGTGGCTTGCGATCGCGGCAACCGCGCTGATCGTCGTCCTTGCAGTCGGACTCGCGGCCTATTTCGCTTTTGGCTGGCTAGGAGTGGGAGCCGTCGCCGTCTTCGTGCTGATCGTTTTCTTCGGCAAAGACCCACCAACCGAACAGACCGGCCCGCGCCGCAAGGGCAAGGGCCTCAACCTGAACGACGATCCGAACCCATGGTATATGCAGTCGCAGTATCGCTTCGGATCGGGAAACAGCGCCGCTCATAACCGCTGGCACAAGTAGCCCGTGGCGCAGCCATTGAAGGGATTCTCAATGCGAACAATCGTAGTGACCAATGAGCGCGGCGGCATCGGCAAGACCACGCTTACCTGTCATATTGCGTGGCATCTGGCCGAGCAGGGCAAGCGTGTCGTGGTCCTGGACCTGGACAAGCAATGCCACAGTGCCGGGATGCTGAAAGCCGAGTTCGAGCAGATCGGCCCGGTTCAGTCGATTCTTGACTTCGACCCGAACGAAGAACCTCCGGCGCTGGCCTGTTTCAAGAACACACGGCAGATCGTCGAGTTGACGACTGACAGCCCGCAGCAAGGCCAGCACATCGGCGCTTATGTCCGCGCCATTCGTGCCGGCCTTGCCAAGCACTACGACTACTGCGTGATCGACACTGCGCCCGCGTGGGATGGCCGGAACCTCATGGCGCTGATTGCGTCCGATTATGTCGCGGTCCCACTGGACCCCGACAAAACCGCGCGTCAGTCGCTCAACGAAATCTCGCAAAGCATCAGCCTTGCAAACAAGGTGCGCGGGGAGGGTAACGCGACCCGGTTCGGGATCGTGTTCAACCGCGTTCAGACAACGAGCGAAGTTTCAAAAATGCTGATGGACCGCATTGGGCAGGCGCTTCCTGCCAATGTGGTGCCGCACACCATTCCGCACCGCGAGCACATGCGCGAGGCGGCTTTACTCGAAATTCCCGTTTGGCGCTTGGCAAAGGACACGCGGCGTAGCGCGCCGATCGTGCGCGAAGTCGTCTCCTACATTGTCGATCAAGCTGAGAGGGAAGCCGCATGAGCAAGGCAGCTGTCAAACCGGCGAAGAAGAGCTTTGCCGACTTCGATATGGACGCGATGGACTTTTCGGCCGTCCCCGCGAATACCGAGTTCAAGGCAGCTGGACGGTTTCAGCGCCTTCCGCTCGATGACATTGATCCAGACCCCACGCAGGTTCGCCGGGAGTTCGACCAGGCCGAGATTGATGCACTGGCCGCAACCATCAAGGACCGCGGCTTGCTGCAACCCATCGTTGTCGCGCCAACATCGAACGGTCGCTACATCATCCGCTACGGAGAGCGGCGCTATCGCGCGTGCCGCCAGCTTGGTTTCGACCAGATCGACACCGTTCTGGATCAGGCGGACGCCGAGCG
The DNA here is from genome assembly GCF_042678845.1 of Sphingobium olei. NCBI lineage: Bacteria > Pseudomonadati > Pseudomonadota > Alphaproteobacteria > Sphingomonadales > Sphingobiaceae > Sphingobium > Sphingobium olei. The sequence continues at coordinate 17,448 of NZ_JBHTLS010000007.1, forward strand.
CGATATTGGCCTCGACCAGTTTCTTGAGAACGAGCAACGCCAAGCCCTAAGTCTGGCTGAGCGCGTCAGTTTCATCGCGAGCCGCGTCAGTGACACGCTCTCGACAAAGGATCTAGCCGCGCGCATCGCCAAGCCGCATTCGGAAGTGAAGCGGCTCTACTCGCTGCGCACCTTGCCCGAGGACATTCTTGCCGCGTTGAAGAATTGTTCTCCGCGTGCCGCCGTCGCGATCAAACACGCGATCGAGCTGGACGAGCAGGCCACGCGCAATTTCGTGGCAGCAAACGAAAATCCGACAGCCGCCGCCTGTGAGCAGTTTCTTGCTACGCTCCAAGGCAGCCCCGAGGAAGAGACCGCGCAGGCCGGTGCCGCTAAAGCGATCGACGATCCAGCGTCGCCCCAAGAATCGCGCGCCTTGGTGGCAGCTGCTACCAGTGCGACGGACGATCGTCGGGAGCGGCCTGAACTGGACGCTCACGACGACGAGCGGGAAGGGGAGGGGGCCGTGCTTGCCGATCCTTCCGATCACAAGCCGCGCGCCCCCCGTCAGCCGAAAGAGGCTACCGACGCACCGGCTATCATCATTCAGGGCCGTCGCGGGATTGTTCTAAGTGGCCAGGTCACGGTTCGGTTCGACGGCGAGGCCGCGCCCCAAACCTTCGACTTCTGATAGCTTTTACCGTCCACGTTCTCTCAGCATCGAGGCGACGTGGAATTTAGAGCGGTGGCAGTTGCCACCGCTTTTTGTTTGTGGGGTAGGTATCTACTGTATGGCAGGATAAGCCTTGCGGCGGCTAATGTTAACCGATACGCTCAATCCTATCGGATCGCGCTTCACGGTTGGGAGATACCTACCCCACATGGAAAAGACGCTGGGCTTCAAGATCGAGGCAACCAAGCTCGCAAAGATTGACGCGCTTGCGCAGACGAGGGGAGGGCGCGGCCCCTTCATGCGTCAACTGGTTGACGCCGTGCTCCGGCAGTCCGGGGCGGCCAGCGAGGCCGCACCTCTTGTTGACCGCGAGGCCGCTGGCGAGCATCGCCTTTATCTTCGGCCGACCGAAACCGAACTGGCCGTGATCCGCCATCGCGCAAAAGAGCGCCGCATGACCCCGGCGACCTGGGCCATGGCTCTTGTGCGGCGACACATCGGCATTGCCGCGCCTGTCGATCGCGAATTGCGCGAAGAGCTGTTGAATTGCCGTCAGGCGTTGCAGCGCATTGGGCGCAACGTGAATCAGATCGCCCGAGCCGCTAACAAGATGGCGCTGGCGGACAATGCAGCGGAGATCGCCGGCGAGCTGCAAAAGGTCAACGACCTGCGCGCGGCGATCGGCGCGGCCGTCGAAGGTATCGGCGCCGCTACGAAAGCTGACCTGTCCTATTGGGAGGTTTCCAGTGAGCGACTTTGATAGCAGCTTTGAGGCGGGACAGCTTGCCGCGCTGTTCAAACCAAAGCTGACCAGCGACCCGAACAGGCGCGGGGCCGATATGTTGCTGCGCTCGCTGAGTTCGAGGCGGGCAGGCCAGGGCGGGAGCACGCGGGCGCGGCTTGCTCGCGTTGTCAGCCGTGCCCCGGAGGTCATGGTCAAGGTTACGGGCAGGCCGAAGGGCAAGAACCACGCGGCTGCGCATTTCGACTATATCGGCCGGAAAGGCGATGTGCCGCTTGAAACGCGTGATGGCGACATACTGACTGACAAGGAAGCTCGGGCGGAGCTGGCGCGCGATTGGGGCGATCCTGTCTATTGGCGTGACAATTCTACCGTAGCCGCCGTGAGCATGGTTTTTTCGATGCCGGCAGGGACAGACCCCGACAAGGTTCTTTCAGCGGTGCGCGAGGTCGCGCGCAGCGAGATCGGGCATGAGTGGGATTACGTCCTGGCGCTGCATACGGACACACCGCGGCCCCACGTGCATGTGACGGTTGCCGCGCGCGGCGACACAGGGCAACGCTTCAACCCGCGACCTCAAACGCTGCATCATTACCGGGAGCGCTTTGCAGAGGAATTGCGGGCGAGGGGGGTTACTGCCGAGGCAACGCCTCGCGCAGCGCGTGGTGTCGGCCGAGCCGGTCAGAGCATGGCCCTGAATCGGATGAGGCAGCGCTACATGGCCGGCACCGCACCTGCGCCGTTTGCCAATCAGAAGATCACTGCGGCCGCGCGAGACCAGCTGGCGGGGCGGTCAACCGCTCCGGATTTCGTGGTGCGCGGGCGGCAGGCATGGAATGAGACGCAACACCGCTATCTAGCTGCCGCCAAGCGGCTTGAGACAAGCAGCGATCCAGCTGACCGCCAGCTTGCCGACCAGGTGCGGCAATTTGTGGGGGCAGGGCGAACGCCTACAATTCATGAGCGATCGGTAGCCGCGATGGAGCGGAAGCGGCAGAGCGAACGATCTAGGAACCGCGATCGTTCGCGGGAAGGGCCAGGACGATAGTTATTGGCCGTGCTTGGTCCAACCAACGCTGTTTGCACGTTCCAAAGCGACCAATGCGTCTGATACCGCCTTCTGTGCGACTAGAAGATAACCTTCGGCAATGCTGGGCCATGTTAGCTCATCGAACGGATTTGTGACGTTGCCGTTGAAATAGTCGAGAGCTTCATGAGCGCGTGCAGCCGCCTCGATTACCTTGCCGGTATGTTTCTTTGCCCTGTCAGATTTCTTCATCGTGCCTCATGAGGGGGCGTTTGCGGGCATGGTGCAGAAGATCGACGCCACCTTGCAGCGCGCCGACGCGCTGGTGACGGCAGCCAGGGACGGAGCAACGCCGCGTCACGTTGTTGACCGGATCGTAGCGGCAGGCGGTGACGCCCGCGCCGAGGACCGGCGGACGATCGCGACCGCAGCCGCAGAGCTGAAGGATGCAACTCGGGCGCTTCAGGGCGTCACCGCATCGGCGCGGCGGGGCTACGAGCAGAACCGCTGGTTGATGTGGACGGCGATCGGCGGAGTGGTGCTCGGCATGGTGCTTTGGGCGGCGTTCGCCGGCGTCGTCGCGCGTGCCGTGCCGGCGAGCTGGCAATGGCCGGAAAAGATGGCGGCGCGAGCGCTCGACCTGTCAATGTGGGAAGGCGGGCAGCGGATGATGCAGGCCGCCTCGCCCACCGCGTTCCGCGCGATCATAGCGGCCGACAGGATGGTGTTGGCCAATCGCGAAACGATCGAAGGGTGCAGCAAGGCCGCAGCCCGAACGCGCGAGACGGTGCGATGCACAATCAAAGTTGGTGCTAGCCTTGAGGAGCAGCAGGATAGCGACCGCTAGTTCCTATTCACTGCAACTCGATTTTGGCATGATTGCTGGCTCACTTTTTACTGATTTGCCCTGCTGGTTGCGCGAGCCGGCGCGCCAAGCTGCGACTATCAAATAGATACCTGCGGCAATCATCGGCACGGTGAGCCACTGACCCATATGAAGCCCTGTTCTGGCTGTGAAGCCGACAAGCTGGGCATCCGGCTCCCGGAAGAATTCGACAATGAAGCGAGCGAGCCCATAGCCAAGAAGGAACACGCCGACGAGCATGCCAGGGCGACGTCGGGCGTTGGTAAACCAGAAAAGGCACGCGAGCACGGCAAACAAGACCAGTCCTTCCAGCCCGGCTTCGTAGAGCTGGCTCGGGTGACGCGCGAGGCCATCGCGACTTCCGGGGAACACAATCGCCCAAGGCACATCGGTGGGCTTTCCCCAAAGCTCACCATTCACGAAATTAGCGAGGCGGCCGAAGAACAGGCCGATCGGCACGGTGCAGGCGACATAATCATGGACCCGCAGCCATTCGAGGCCGTGTCGTCGCGCGAACAGGATCAGCGCGAGCGAGACGCCAGCTGCACCCCCGTGGAACGACATGCCGCCGTCCCACAGCTTGAGGATTTGCAGGGGGTCGAAGATCATCTCAGGACCGTAAAAGATCACATAGCCGAGACGGCCACCGAGGATAACGCCCAACGTCGCGTAGAACACGAGATCGTCGGCTTGTGCGCGGTTCATCGGGGCCGCTGGTTGGGCCAGCAGCCGCAGCAGATACCACCACCCGGCAATGATGCCGGCGATATAGGCCAGCGAGTACCAGCGGATGTCGAGCGGGCCTATGGAGATGGCTATCGGGCTCAATCCGAGGCTGGCGAATGCGATATGGCTATCCAAGGATTGTATCCTGCCTGCGAGAAGCGGCGCTCGAGCGCGCCATGGGTTATTCCGGTGCGATTGAAGCGCCGGCATCCTTGAGCGCCGCAAACCCGCCGGGGACGTGGGCGACATTCTCCACGCCCATCTCCTTGAGTGATTTTGCGGCCAGCGCCGAGCGGGCGCCGGACCCACAATAGAGCACCAACCGCGATCCACTGGCGAGTTTGGCATTGTGGGTGGGGCTTTCAGGATCGACCTGGAATTCCAGAAGGCCACGCGGGACATGCACCGCACCAGCCACCAGCCCCGATTTTGCGACTTCCCCTGGCTCGCGGATGTCAACGAACTGGACCTTGGGATTGCCGACAAGTTTGGCTGCATCGTCAGGCGCGATAGTTTCGACAATCGCATTCGCTTCGGAAACCAGTTGTTTCGAGGTGCGTGTTGGCATCGACTTTCTCCTGTAAATGAACCTGTATCGGATGGCTCAGCCCTGCTCGGACTTGCCGCCTATCTGGCGCAGCATTTCCGGCAAATCTGTCGGGCAATCACCGCAAAGCTTGTTTGCCGGAACGGCAACGTCGATCTTCTTTGGGTAGGGAAGATCGAGAGCGGCCATGATCGCGACGAATTCCTGAACGGTCTTGCCCGCAAGGCGCGGGTTCCGTTCACGCTCCTGCGCCACTGTCGTGATGTGGCGATGATTGTAGTCGTGAGCCGGGTAGATCAGACCATCGCCCGGCAGCGTGAAAATCTTCTGCGTGACGGAGTGATAAAGGGTGGCGGCGTCACCGTTTTGGAAGTCGGTGCGGCCACAGCCGTCGATTAGCAGGGCGTCGCCGGTGAAGGCGCGAAGACCATCGGGCTGCTCAACCAGGTAGGTATGGTGGGCGTCGGTGTGCCCCGGCGTAAACAGCGGCTGAAGCTTGAGCGCGCCGACAGTCAAAGGCTGGTCCTCGGCGACCCCCACGTCAGCACAGGGAAGGCCGTCCATGGCGGGGTACGCGATCTTGGAGCCGGTAAGGCTGCGCAGATAGCAGGCCGATGTGACGTGGTCCGCATGCACATGCGTCTCCAACGTATAAGCCAGTTCGAGATCCAGTTCCTGAAGCGCGGCAAGGTCGCGTTCGATCGTTTCGAGGACAGGATCGATCAGGACGGCTTTGCGCGTCTCCGGGCAACCGAGGAGGTAGGTGTAGGTCGAGGACTCCGGCTCGAACAACTGACGAAAGATCATGATCGGTCTCCAATGGTGTCTAGCCGCCGATCCCGCCCAGGCTGCGGAACAGCATGTAGGCGGCCACGGCCAGCAGGACGAAAGCGAAGATGCGGGTGAGCAAGCCCTTATGATCGGCGAGCCGGATGGCGGTTTGCATGCCGGCGACGCCGCCAGCGACCCCGCCAGCGATGAAGAAGCCGGCCACGCGCCAATCCACGAGTCCTGACAGGGCATAGTTGAGGGCTGTCGCCGATCCGAACGTTCCCACCGAAAACAGCGACGATCCGACCGCGTTGAGGATGGGCATGCCGCTGCCGAGCATGATGCCGGGCACAATCAGGAAGCCGCCGCCGATGCCGAAGAACCCTGACAGGAGGCCGGCGAGAAGGCCGATCGCCACGAGCCGCACAGCGATGGGGCGCGTGATCCGCACGCCCGGGTCGCCGCCGCCGGATTTGCCGCGCAGCATGGAAACCCCCACCACGATCATCACGCCTGCGAACAGCACCAGGAGATGCTGACCCGCCACCATCTTGCCCAGGGTGGAGCCGATCAGGGCGCCTATGACGCCCGATGCCCCGAAGACGAGGGCGCAGGGCCACTTCACGGTTCCGGCCCGGGCGTGCTGGATCAGGTTGGCGAAGGCATTGGCGGCCACCGCCAGCGCGCTCGTGCCGATCGCGACGTGCGGGTCCTTCATGCCCACGACATACAGCAGCAACGGCAGGGCAAGGATCGAGCCGCCGCCGCCGATCACCCCGAGGGTAAAGCCGACGACGACACCGGATATGAGCGTGAGGATGTCGACCGGCGTCATGGGTTTGCCCCGGGCCTGGCTGCGCGATAACGTTCCTGAAGGGCGAAGACGCCCATGCCCGCCAGCATCGCCACGACGAACACCAGCGCCGCCGGCGCTCCGAGGCTCAGGGCGACCAGGGCCGGACCAGGGCAGTAGCCGACGAGGCCCCATCCGACGCCGAACAAAGCCGCGCCCGAGAGAAGCTTCTTGTCCAGGGACCGGGACGATGGCCCATTGAACGCCGGTGCGAAAAGCGGAGCATCGCGCCTTCGGCCGAGTGCAAATCCCAACGCTGAAACCATGACGGCCGAGGCCAGCACCAAGGCAAGGCTCGGGTCCCACGACGGCGCGGCGACATCAAGAAACGCCAGAACCTTGCTGGGGGCTATCATGGCGGAGACGATCAGGCCGAAGCCGAAAATGAGCCCCGAGGCGAGCGCGATGAGCAGCTTCCTCATTGCTCAGAGTCCGATGACGTGTCGGGCGACGTACACAGTCGCGGCCGCTGTGATGAGGAAGACGCCTGTCGCGGCGAGCGAGCGGGGCGAGAGCCTCGCTATTCCGCAGACGCCATGCCCGCTGGTGCAACCACTCCCGAGCCGAGTCCCAAATCCCACCAGAAGGCCGGCTGCGATCACGACGGCGACTGGGGCCGGCGACGTGAGGTCCGGTAGCAGGCCGCCCGCCGCCCGGTAGAGCAAGGGCGCGGCGAGCAGGCCGACCAGGAATGTTGCGCGCCAGGCCATCTCGCCGCGGACAGGCGCAAGCACCCCGCCGACGATGCCGCTGATTCCAGCGATGCGCCCATTGGCGATCCACAGGAAGGAAGCCGAGAGGCCGATTAGCGCGCCGCCCACGATGGCCGAGAATGGGGTGAAACCCTCCATCGTCAGGATTCTCTGCTCTCAGCTTCGTCACCGGCGCAAAAGAGTGCGTAGAGTTCCGTCAGGATCGGCAGCACGCGCTCGGACGTGATGCGGTAGAATATCGTCGTTTTCTCCCGCCGTGTTCCGACCAGGCCTTCGTCGCGCAGCGTGGCCAGATGGCGGGACAAATTCGACTGTGTCAGTCCGAGGCGTTCGCCCAGATCGGTTACCGACAACTCCCCGCCGAGCAGGCTGCACAGGATCATCAGACGGTGCCGGCTCGCAAGCGAACGGAGGAACGCTTCCGCTTCGCCGGCCTTTTCCTCCAGAAGCTCCGGAGACATTTTAACGAGGGAAGGTGGCACAGTTGCTCCAAACATCTTATATGTAGCATATATGATGGAGTGGTGTTCGATCAAGCGCCAGCTAGGAGGTTCCCCCCGTGAGCTACTATTTCGCCAAGCCATCGAGGCTCCTTCGAAGCGCCGGAGTGCGAGGTAACCCCATGCTGATCGACCAGGCTGTCCGTATCGCTTCCGAGCTGCGCTGCACGCTGGGACAGATTTAGATGCTCGATCGACGTTCGCTGTTGGCTGGCGGAGCGGCATTGTTCGCAACCACCGCTTGCTCGCGCTCCACGCCGGGCCTCGGCGGGGGAGGTGCAAACCCGCTTCCGATGCCGCCGCTGTTGGACGCACGGCCTGGCCGCTCATTCGCGCTACGGGTCCAGTCCGGAACGACTTCATTTTATCCAGGCCGGCCGAGTGACACGCTCGGGTATAATGGCAGCTATCTCGGACCGACGATCAGGGTGCGCCGTGGCGACGACGTGGCGGCTGTCGTGACCAACGGGCTCAACGCGGACACGACTGTGCATTGGCACGGGCTTCTGATCCCCGGAGAGCTGGATGGCGGCCCCCATCAGATCATCGCGCCGGGCGCGACCTGGCGGCCCACGCTCCCGATCCGGCAGCCCGCAGCGACCCTCCTTTATCACTCACACGTCCATGGGTTGACGGCCGAGCAAGTCTATTCGGGCCTGGCTGGGGCGTTGCTGGTAACCGACGACGAAGAGCAGGGCCTGGGGCTCCCGTCAGAATATGGCGTGGACGATCTGCCCCTGCTCATCCAGGATCGCCAGTTCGAAAATGGTCGCCTTGTCATGCCAGGCGGCATGATGGTCGCCATGCAGGGCCGGCGCGGCGACACGATCCTTGTGAACGGCGCGGTGAATCCGCTGGCGGCGGTGCCAAATCGGTTGGTTCGCCTGCGGCTCGTCAACGCATCGAACGCGCGGATTTATGAGCTGTCGTTTTCCGATCGGCGGAGCTTTCACTGGATCGGAACCGAAGGGGGGCTGCTCGAACACGCAGTGGCATTGGAAGCCATAACCTTGGCGCCGGGCCAACGTGCCGAGCTTCTCGTGGACTTCACGGACGGTAGGTCCGCCTCGCTGGTGACGGCGGCTGATACCAACAGCTCGATGATGGGCGGCATGGGTATGATGGGGCGTGGCGCCCGAAGGACCGATGCCGCGGCACCAGCGACCGTGCTGCGGTTTGAACCACGGCCGTTGGGACAGGCTCGTGCCAGCGGCGTCGTGCCGACCCTTCTGGCATCACGAACTGGGCCCGACGCCAGCAAGGCGGTGCGCCGTCGCCGTCTGAGCCTCAACATGGGCATGGGCGGCATGATGGGCTCAGGAAGCGGCGGTGGCGGCCTTACGATCAATGGCAAGCCATTCGACATGAATCGCATCGATGAGACGGTGAAGCTAGGCTCCACCGAAATATGGGAGGTGTCTGGCGAAATGATGCGCCACCCGATCCATATTCACGGCGTCCACTTTGATGTTCTCACCCGCGGTGGCGGGCAGCCCGATGTTCTCGACCAGGGGCCGCGCGACACGGTCCTCGTCAAGGAACCGGTGGAGCTTCTCATCCGATTTGATCAGCCGGCCAAGAGCGCTCCCTTCATGTATCACTGCCATATCCTTGAACATGAGGATAATGGAATGATGGGCCAGTTCAGTGTTGCGTAGGCGTAGGCTCCCACTTCTGGAGAGTTTATGCAGCGCCTACCGTCCAACAGGAGAGCAAGGTTGCCAAAAAGAGCTTTCGCCACATTTCTGCTCGCGGCAACGATGCTGACCGGCGGCACCTCGCTAGCTGCACAGGATAATCTGGTTTATCCCGTAATACCGGGATTTGGCGGGATCGTGGCCGTGCCCAGTGCTGCCGAGCGGCCCGATCCCAAGCTTCGCTACCGCGTCTTGTTCAATGTCACCAAGGCCGCAAGCTCTCCCGACAAAGTGAATCCCAGCCTTGAGAAGGTCGCGCGCTTCGTGAACCTGCTAGGCGCGGACAAGGTCCATCCGGCTGGTGACATCGCCGTCATCATTCATGGTCCCGCGACCCCGCTCGTCCTGCAGAACGCGCCATATGCGGCGCGTATGAAGGTAGCGGCCAACCCGAACGCTGCGCTGATTGCCGCTCTCCAGAAAGCCGGTGTTTCAATCCGCGTTTGCAGTCAGGCCATGGTCGGAAATGAGATCATGCCGAACCAAGTGGCTTCGGGCGTTGAGATCGATGATTCGGCGCTTACAACCTTGGCGAATCTACAAATCCGGGGTTACGCGCTCATCCCGGATTGAAAGGTGCGATACCCCCTCACCCGCAGCAGCCCGCCACGGTCCCGTTCGCCTTCGCCTCCTGAATCGGAGGGCATGGGACATCGCCGAACGAGCAGAACACGCAGCAGTCGCCGGCCAGGGGCCGCAGCACCGCCGCGCAATGTCGGCAATCATGGGGGCCGGTGAGAGAATGTTCGAAAACGATGGAGTGGATGGCTCCCGCTCACCGGCTGAGGCAGACTGCCTCGGCTGAAGAGCGAGGAGACGGACGATGAGTGAGATTGTCACGATTGGGCTGGATATCGCGAAGTCGGTGTTCCAGGTCCATGGTGTAGACGCTGCGGGTCAGGTGGTTGTGACCCGGCAATTGAAGCGCGGACAGATGTTGAAGTTTTTCGCGGCATTGCCTCCGGTTCTGATCGGGATCGAAGCCTGCGGAACGGCGCATCACTGGGGTCGGCAGCTCC
>NZ_JBHTLS010000008.1:0-15319 GCF_042678845.1 Sphingobium olei
GAAATCGACGCTTGGCAAAGGACTTCGAGCGAACCATCAAATCCGCAACTGCACTTCTATATGCAGCTGCCGCCGTCGTCCTCATCAGGCGCATCGCTCGTTACGCATGAGATTCAAGACAGGCTCTAAAAGCTCATTCTAACCGTCGCTCGCGCCGTCGTCGGCGCACCGGGCATGATGTTGTTGTCGTTGTAGGCGGACGAGAAATAGCTGCTGTCGAGGAGGTTCTCGACGTTGATCTGCGCTTCGATCTTGGGGGTGAGCTTGAAGAATGCCGCGGCATCGACGCGGGTGAACGCGGGCAGGACGGCGGTATTGCTGATAGAGGTAAAGCTTTTCGACTGGTGGTACACACCGACGCCGGCCCCGAAGCGAGGGGTGAAGTCGTAGCGGGTCCAGAGCGAGGCCTGCTGCTTGGGCACAAGCGGGACATCGCGCCCGGCAGGAGCCGCACTCGTTGTCTTGCGGATTTTCGCGTCCTGCAGCGCATAGCCTGCACTGACCTGCCATTGGGGTGTGATCGCGCCGCTGAGGCCGATCTCAAGCCCTTTGCTCCGCTGCGCGCCTGTAAGCACCGTCCGCGTGGCGTCGTTGGGGTCGGTTGCGCGAGTGTTTGTGCGGTCGAGCCGGTAGACGGCAGCGGTCACGTTAAGCGTTGGAAGGATATCCCATTTGAGGCCAAGTTCGTAATTGTCGAACTTCTCAGGCTCCAGCGCGGCGCTTGTGATGTCGAGCGATGAAAACTGATCGCCCGATTGCGGCAGGAAGGACCGGCTATAGCTGGCGTAGATCGAGACGGGTTGCACCGGCTTCAGCACCACCCCCAGGCGGGGAGACCAGAGAGTGTCGGTCCGGCTATAACTCTGTCCGGTAACCAGGTCGTCGACGCTGAGCTTGAAGCGGTCGCGGCGAACGCCACCAATGACATCGACATGTTCGCCGATCGAGATCTGGTCCTGCACGTAGAAGGCAGTGGCGTCGGCGTTTGTCCGGATCGACCGGTAGCCGGTATTGGCGGTGGTGCGCAGTGTGACCGGCGGCACCGTGATCCGGTCGGCTAACCCCACAAAGACGCGACGCCCGCCATTGACGACATCACCGCTTCCGAAGAAGCCATTGATCCGCTGGTTGCGCGTGCGCTGATCGCCATATTCGAAGCCGGCGAGCAGCACGTGGCGGACTGGGCCGGTGGTGACGGTCCAGACGAGGTCGTTCTGGTTGAGCAAGTTCTTGCGCGTCGTGGGATCGCTATAGGCTTCGAGGCCAACGCTCTGGACGCCGCCGCGCGGGCTGACCGGGGTCACCGCAAAGGCGTTCCGATAGAGCTTGTCATAATCACCATACAGGACCCGACTGGTCAGGGTCAGGCTGTCGCTGAAGCGATGCTCGATCCGCCCGCTCAGGACCTTGGCCTCGAAGTCGCTGACGTTGAAGCGTGGAACACCGAAGAAGGTGTCGCGGTAGCCGGTGAGGGGGCGTGATGGGCTGGCCAGAGAGCCCTGGACAGCCGAGGGGACGCCTCGATCGATCGTGCGCTTGTCATTGTTATATTCGAAGCCCAGGTCGATTCGGGTAGTGCCGCCGAGCGATACGGCAAAGGTCGGATTGATCGCGATCCGGCGTCCGTCGTAGAAGTCGCGGTTGCTGTTGAACTCTTCGTAAACGGCGTTCAGCCGAGCGGAGGCGGATTCGCCGATTGGCTGATTGATGTCGGTGTCGACATACCACGCGCCATATGTGTCCGCCGAGACGCTGCCGCTGATGAAGCCATTGGCAACGGGGCGCTTGGTGACGCGATTGACGATCCCACCCCCACCGCCGCGCCCGAAGATCATCGCGTTGGGACCTTTCAGGACCTCGATCCGCTCTGCGTTGTAGAGACCACGGTAATATTGCACGTCGTCACGCAGGCCATCGACAAAGAAGTCCGCGGTGCTGCTGTTCCCGCGCAGGATGATCTGATCGCGGTGGCCCTCGCCCTGAGAGATCACCGCGCCTGGGACATAGCGAAGCACGTCCGCGATCGAGCGCATCGCCTGGTCGTCAATCTGCGCCTCGGTGATGATCGAGGCTGCCTGCGGAACGTCCTTGAGACTGGTCGGTGTGCGGGTGGCGGTGCTGGTCGCATCGACTTGGTAGCCGTCCGGGACGCCGGTGACGATGATTGTTTGGCGGGCGTCCGTAGCCGGGATGGCTGGCTGATCCTGGGCCGCTGCGGGCACGGCCATCAATCCAAGGCCTAGCGCACCGCTCAATCCACTTTTCCTCATTTCACCCCCTTTGCGAGTCGTTCTCAATCGTCGACGCGACGTATGATAGATGCGAATGCAGCGCAATAGCATATTATTGGTAAAATGAACGATGACAGTGATGGTGCGCATCGACCCCAATGTAGGGGACGCCGAGCGGATCGTGGTGCGGCTGCTGCGCCACTACGCCGCGTGCCAGCAACTCGGCGAGGAGCCCCTGCCGCCGCTCACCAGATTAGGGGGCGAGTTGGATTCCGGCTCCTGCGGTGGTTGCTCTCGCCAGCATTTTTCAACTCATTGAAGGGTGTCTTGGCCGGGCATTGGTTGCCGAATGCTGTTGTAGTCCGATGCTTAGCGCGGACGAGCGCGCGCTGTTGCTGCTTCTTAAGCGGATGGACGCTGAGCCGGTTTTGGGCAGCTCAAATATACCGCACGGATTGCCAGGTGCGCTTGTCTGGGCCGTTGCGAGCACACGCCGGCTCCTTGCTCATCCTTTCCAGAGAGGATGAACGGCGCCAGCCAACCTAAAATGGCAACGGGTCCCTTTGCAAATGACATCTCCCGTCTCCCGCGAACCCTCGATTGCGTTGATCGCGGCTGAGCGTTGTCAATCGAGCTGTGCCTATCTCAAATCTGCCTCTCGCTTCGCCAAGGATTGCCTGCCGCTCATCTACTGGCTCAACCGTATCTGGATGATGGCGCGGCGCGGCGAAGTCGAGGGCGATCCGGTCGCCTTCGCGATCAAGGACCGGCGCAGCATCCTCGTCGGCGGCGCGATGGCCTGTATCTTCGCAGCGGCGCTCTACGGCCCCGCTGCCGCGCCCTGACGGGCTGACAAAGGACCGCGAGACGATGCGGATAAGGCTCTCAACCTGCTTTCAGGTCGCCATCTTCCTCCTGGCCGTGTGGCTCGCCGTCGCCGCGCAGCGCGATCCAAGCGACATACCAGCACCCCGCGACAGGGCGCTAGGGGCGACTCCTGACAAGCAGGGTGTCGTTTCCTCCGGCGTAGACTATGACGTAGCCCGGTAGCGCGGGCACGGCCCTCGCCTCCAATCCCGCTATCCAGAGGCTAGAGAAGCCGTCTCGCGCCATACGGATCATGCGCGCGCGCAGTTCGGCCATGTCGGGCACACCCTGCGGGCAGAGCGTCGGAATATCCTGCGAGCCGTCAAGCCAAAGGGTATCCGAAGCGCGGCGGATCGTCATCAGGTCCGATCCCGGAATCTGGAACAGCGTATTGGTGAAGGCGTCGCGCCGCGTGATGGCATAGGCCCCGACTTTCCGATCCGGCGTCAGCGCCCAGCTCCGGCACTCGGCTTCGGCCGACAGGAAGCCAAGCCGACTCCCTTCGGGAACATGGTCCAGAAGGGCAAGCCGGGATTGCAGCACGCGATCGGCCTGCCACCATTGCACGCTGGTCCACCCCGCGCGCAGCACGAACAGGCTCGCACCCAGCATGAACAACAGCTTTTCCCGCTCCGGCCTTTGAGCGGGTCCGATCGCCATGACCGCGACCATCATCGCAACCGGGGTCAGGCGCAGGTCCGCGCCCCAACTCCCCAGCACCGTGGTTGGCAGGGCCATGGCGGCGATCAGCAACAAACCGCCGCTTGCGGCAAGGCGCGGCTCCAGCCTGCGGCCGCCCGCCCATAGGAGGGCGAGGATCGCGGCGCAGCCGATAACGAGGGTCATCCCCAGGTCGAGCGGCATCGACAAGCCCTTGAGCGCTGTCACGAAGTTCATGACCTTGGAGGACAGAAGCTCCGGCTCATACCAGTAGAGGCGACCTTCGCCGCTGGAGCGCCAAATAAGGAGCGGGATAACAGGCAATAGCAGCGGTGCGGCGCGCATCACGCGCGCGGGCAATTCGCGCACGCTTCGCAGCGTCGTTAACTCCGCCCCGGCGATAAGGATCAACAATATGGCCCAGCCCATAATATGCGCGGTCCACACGACGATTGCGGCCGCCCCGAAGGTGAGCGCGCGCCAAAGGCCATGTTGGCGGTTGGTATACCATGCCGCCGCGACGATCAGCGCCAGCGCGACCGACAGGCAATAGTTGAGGAAACCGAACAGAAAGGGCTGCGCGAAAGCGAAGGGCAAGGCGAACATGGCGCTCGCTGTCACCCGCCCGTGCGCGCAGCGGGACAGGAGCAGGATGCCAAGGACGGTCAGCGGTGCGATCAGCGCGCTTACGAGGCGCGTCGCCGTCTCGACGCCCAGCAGGGGCGTCAGGGCAAGGACCGGAAGATCCACACCAAGATTGCCGACCCAGCGCCAATCGACGCGGAAATAAGCGTCCAGCGCCGTTCCCTGCCGGATCGCCGCGAAGATGTGGTGGCGGGCCAGGTGGTTGGGATAGTCCGATGCTCCGGGCACCGTCACGATCAGCATCGGTAGCGCGGCCAGGGCGATGAAAAGCGCGATCCAGTATCGGGCGAGGCCCTGCAGGGGCCGTGTCTCGGTCGCCGGGGGCATGTCAGGCCACCAGTGCGGCATCTTCCGCGTCAACGTCGCGCAGCGCATCCGCGAAGATTTCGGCCGCCATCATCCGCACAAGCGGCTCGTCCTCAACTACCAGCACCGTGACACTGCTCTCCATGCGCGCCTCCTTTTTGGTGTGAGGGCGGAGCCGGGGTCGCGCGCTCCGCCCTCTTTCCATCGCCATTTCCCACAGAGGCCGATGGAAATCCTTGTTTCACGCCGATCCGCTACCCTTTCTCTCTCCGGTTAAATTCCGCCACGTCGCGCAAGGTTGCAGCCCAATAGGCGAGGGCCAGGCCCTCGTCCTCATTCTCGCCTCTGCTGACCGTGGCATAGATGCCCAGCGCCTGCGCGAAATCGTCCGTGGTCGCGACGCCGCTCTTTTCCAGAAACGCGCTCACAACCGCCAGCGCCCCGCCGATCGCCTTCACCAACGCGGGATCGAGCGACGTCGCCCGCTCACGCGACCGCCGATCGGGATCGGCAGCATCATCGGCACGCAAGGCAGTCAGTCGCGCGGCAATGTCATGGGCCTGTTGAAGATAGATCGCTGCGGCATCCTCGCCGGCCCGATCGAGCAAATCGAGCGCCTCGGCCATCAACGCGACCGCGCGACCGCGCAGGGCGGTCTTGTCCGTCATGCAGGCTGCTCGCGAAGCGGGCCGCTCGCCTGCTCCCGCCCGTCGCGCTGAGGCTGATCCGCCCAGGTGATTTCACAGGCGTTCTTGCCGGCCCGCTTCGCCACGAACATCGCCTGATCGGCCGCGTGCATGAGCGCAGCGGGATCGCGCGGGACGTGCGGCGGAATGACTAGCGCGCCCATGCTGCACGTCACCGGATGCTCGCCCGCCGCCAGCACGGCCGACACACGCGAATGAAGCGTGCGCGCGAACATCTCGCCCGCGTCCGCTGGATGCACGCGGAGCAACACCGCGAACTCGTCGCCACCGATCCGCCCGAAAGCATCCTCGCGCCTGATGCTACCCGCCGCGCCGCGCGCGAAGGTCCGTAGCACGGCGTCGCCGGCGGCATGGCCGTGGGCGCTGTTGACGCCCTTGAAATCGTCAAGATCGAAGATCGCCAGCAACAGCGTCTCGCTGGCCCTGCTGGCGACGGTAAGCGCCTCTGAAAACCGCTCGTTGAACGTCTCGCCGTTCAGCGCGCCGGTCTTGCGGTCGCGCAGCGCGAGATGCCGTTGGCGGTCAAACGATCGGCGGAAACTCACGATCGTTGCGGCGACAAACAGATAGGTCGCGACCCGCACGCCGGTTCGGACCGCCAGCGAGGCCGAGACCCCGCCATCGTCCAGATGCGGAACGATGGCGAGGATCGCGGTAAGCAAAGCAACAAAATACGCAGCGCGTTCGCCTAGCGCCCATCCAGCGGCGCATATGATCGGAACGTAAAGCGGAAGCAAGCCAGCGCTGGGATAGGCGTGGTTCGCCCATGAAAGGGCGGTGACGGCAACGAGGATCGCGAACCAGGCATGTTCGCGCGGCAGGGATTCCAGACGTTCGGCCATTCGGCCGACAGGGAGATGACTGTTCACGCGCTTCCCACCCCTNGCCGGCAGCAACCGGCCATTGGAAACCTGATGTAAGTCAGGCGCGAACACCTTTGGGCCAAGGGCCTTGGACATGCGTGTTCGCTGCCCGGTCGCTGAAGCTCGTCTTACATTGAGAGGTTTCCACGCCTCTGCCCCCCTCTCAGCGGGCGCGTGTCGTTTAGAGGAAAAGCATTACGAATTGCAAATAAAGTGCAGTTCCGCACGTTCGCGGCGCTGCCCTCCGCTAAGTCGTTTAAACGATCTCAACCAACGCAGAGGCGCGATCGTCACTCGCGAAATAGGTCCACCACATGACAGCCCAGCGCGCCCGCAATCGAATCCAACAGTTCCAACGTGGGGTTGCCGCGTCCGTTTTCTATGCGCGATAGATACGAGGCAGTAACGCCGGATCGCTCCGATAATTCTGTTTGGGACATTTCGAGTTGCACGCGGCGCTCGCGGCAGTTTCGGCCGACAAGCATCGCGAAGCTCTCTACTCCGGCAAGAGCTGGTTGGTTCATGGTTTTTGTCCGCTATCCGCTTTGACCTCAATCGTGCAGCGCACGGGCTTTGCCGCCTTTTCCGCCTGCTCACGGCATTTCTGCACCGTCTCGCGATTGGCATCCGTCAGCGGGGAAGCCGCGACGATCAGCGCCCAGCTCTCCGGATCGGCCGCCTGCATCAACCGCTGCCCCGCCCCCCACGGGCCAGGCTCATTGAGAACGCGGGTCGCCATACGCTCGGGCCAGCGCCAGCTATCGGGGGTCGCCCGCGCGAGCGGGCCGGCAAGTAGGGCGTAGAGCAACAGCCCCAGCACCACGCCGCAAGCGCCGATGACATACAGCCAGCGGTTTTGCTCGTCGCCGCGCCGCGCCGATGCGAGACGGTTGCCGATCTCGCGCGCGGCCTGGTCCAGCGCCGTGCGCGCCTCGGTGATAAGGCGCTGATCCTCGCGGCGCGCGTTCGTGGCGGCGCTGGCGATCTCACCCGCCATATGCGCCGGGTCCATCGACAGGGCGGGGCTTTTCCGCATGGCGGCGATCTGCTGGGCCAGCACCCCCAGCACTTGCTCGGTGCGCCCCAGCGTCGGCTCGTAATCGGGAATCTCGATATTCTCGCGCGCGGCGGTCAGCCCCTCGATCGCGGCGCGCAGCAACGCCACCTCGCCATGCACCGACGCCAACCGATCCTCGACCCGCGCGAACGCCAGCGCCGGATCGTCAGCGTCGCCAAAACTATCATCCTCTTCCCGCATCGCCGCCTCCGTCCGTCTATATTTGACAATTTTTCACAACATCCAACGAAATCAAATGATAAGGCGGCGCGCGACCCGAAAGTCTCAATAGCGACTCTCTTGAGACTTACTGGCCTGCCAGTCGTGGGACTGGCAGGCCATTTTTCCGGTCGGCCAATTACCGGCTAAGGCCACGATCGCGGCCAATCCCAAGTTCGTGCGTCAACTGGTGGCTAAGGTCGCGCCCGCGCCCCATGCCCATCTCAAGCCCCAGCTCGCGCTCACGGCCGCGCAGGATCGATTCCACCTGGGGATCGCGCTCAAGGCTTTTCGCCATGCCCGCCATTTCCTTGCCCGCCTTCTCGCGGCCCGTCATGTCGCCGGCGCGATAAAGCCGGTCACGGTCCTGGGAGAGCTGTTGCCAGCGTTCCACGAACCGATCGGCGCGCAAGTTCGGATCGGCCCGCACCTTGGCCTCCTGCGCCATCGCATCCATCATCGGGCCGCTGCGCCCCGCCGCCGCCTCATGGAGCAAGCCGGGTTCGCGCTGGAACGCCGATGCCATATCGCGCGAAGCCCCCGCCCTGATCTGGTCCAGCGCCTCGGTCGCGCGCTCGAGCGCGACCTTCTGATGCTCCAATACCGGCCCGCCCGATGCGCGGGCCTGCAACACCGCCTCGGCCGAACGCGAGGCCCGCTCGACCGCGCGCCGGAAATCATGGGTAAGGCCCTGCTCGGCACGCGCCGGGGCTTCCTTCGCCGGCGTCGGCGTGCGCGACGACAGTTTCAGCCCATCGAACATGCCCCGCTTGGGAGCCGCTTTTTCCTTCGCGCCCTGCGCTGGCTCGGCCGCCTTCGCCGGCTCGGCCGACAGCTTCAAGCCGTCGAACATGCCGCGCCGCGGCTGTCGCTCGGCCGCGGCCTTCGCATCCCCTGCGCCGCGGCCCTCGCCGATCTCGCGTGGGCGTGGATCTCCGCCCATCTGGCGCATGGTGCCAGCACGCGGGCCAAGAAGCTCCACACCCTTGCGCTCGGGCGCATCCGGCAATCGGATCTCGCCCGACAGACCGCGCCGATCGGCGAACGATTGCGCCTCGGCGTCGCGGTCCCGATACATGGGATAATCCGACGCCATATCCTTCGCCCGCTCGCGCGACAGCGTGCGGACAAGCCGCCGATCGTCGGCGAAGTCGTCGCGGCCATAGTGGAGCTGCACGCCCTCACGGTGCCGCGACAGCGCCACATAGGCCGCATGGCGGTCCATCCCCGGCGTCGCCAGCACATGCCCCTGATCGACCGTCACGCCCTGCGATTTGTGGATGGTCGCGGCATAGCCATGATCGACATGGGCATAGTCCTTGAGGTCGAACGCCACCTGTCGGCCATCATCGAGCCGCACCGCCATGCTGTCGGGCGACACGCGCTCGACCTTCCCCAGCGTGCCGTTCTTCACGCCTAGCCCGCGCTCGTTTTTCAGGAACATGATGCGGTCGCCGGTCGCGAACTCGCGCGCGCCCCGCTCGGCCGAAATCCGCACGTCCTGCCCCAGCTCGCCGGCTTCGCGCAGCCGATCGCGCGCGGCCTGGTTCAAATCACGAACCTCGGCATTGGTGTGGGTGAGGATGATCCGCGTCTTTTCGGGATCGGCAAGCCGCTGCGCGTCCCATGTGTCGATCAGCTCGGCCCGCGCAGCCTCGCGCGTCTCGGCCGCGTGGACCATGCCATGCTCGGCATAGGCATGGATCGCCTCGCCGGTCCTGCCCGTCGCCAGCGCCCGCGTGGCGTCCTTCTGCCAGTCCTCATGCTGCCGGCGAACCTCGCTGATCTCGGCCGCGCCGTGGCGCTCGGCAAGGGACCGGAACGCCGCCCCGGCCTCGATCGCCTGCAACTGCTCGGGATCGCCGACAAGGACCACCTTCGCGCCGGCCCTTTCGGCCTCGGACAATACGCGCTCCATCTGGCGCGTGCCGATCATGCCCGCCTCGTCGATCACCAGCACGTCGCGCGGGCCTAGCAGCTCGCGGCCCTGGTCCCACTGATATTCCATGCTCGCGATCGTGCGGGACTGGATGCCGGAACCGCCCTCAAGCCCCTCGGCCGCGATGCCGGACAAGGCCGCGCCGCGCACCTGATAGCCGGCGCGCTCCCATTCGTCGCGCGCCACGCCCAACATGGTCGATTTGCCGGTGCCGGCATAGCCGACGACGATTGCCAGGTCGTTCTTGCCGGTGATATGCGCCAGGGCGTCCTTTTGCTGGCTTCCCAGCGCAAGGCTTCCACTCTCGGCGGTGTCTCGCCCCCCCATTTGAGACGCCGCCGAGAGACCATGCCCCGCCCGATCCGCAAGCCGATCGCCGGCCTGGCTCAACCGCTGCTCGGTGTCGATCATGTCGCGCGACGTGAACCGATCCTCGCCGCGCCCGTCCTTCCCCAGCGCCACCAGCTCGGGCGAGGTCCGCACCGCGCTCATCACCTGGTCGAACTGATCCTTGCCGTCGCTGTGCCGGAACGCGAACTGCGCCAGGTCGCGCCGCGTGAACGTCGCCTGCTGGCGCGTGATCGCGTCCAGCGCGATCTCGGGCCGCGCAATGATCTTCTCGCCATTTTCGCGCGCGATCCGGGCATGGTCCTCGACCCGCTCGGCCTCAAGCCCTTGTTCGGGCATCCGCGATGCAGCCGGCCCGATCTTGTGTTGCGGCTCAAGGTCGATCCCCTGCGCCGCCAACGTGCGATGGTCGATCCGCGCGTCAATATCCAGCTCGGCAAGGCGCTGGTTCACATGGTCGGCCCACGCCTCGCGCCACTCCTTCAGGAGCGCCGTGCTGTTCCACTCGACTACCTTCTTGCCGAAGCCGTCCGGGCTGATTTCACGCATCGACAACATGACATGCGCGTGCGGCTTGGGCTGGCCGTCCTTGCCCATGTCCCAATGCACATTGAGGTCGGCCACCATGCCGCGTTCGACGAACTGCTTTTCGACGAACTCGCGGGCGAGCTGGACGCCCTGCTGCTGGTTCAGCTCGCGCGGAATCGAGAACTCGACTTCGCGGGCAAGTTGCGCGTCCTTGCGCTTCTCGCCGGCCTCCACCTCGTTCCACAAGGTCGCGCGATCGTTTAAACGCTCCGGCGCACCTTCGGGCAGCATGATTTCCGAATGGACGACGCCGGCCTTGTTCGAGAAATCATGATCGCGCCCGAGTCGGTCATCGTGCAGCCGCTCCGCCGCACGATAGGCCGCGCTCGCAACGGCGCTCGATCCACTGGATCGGCCAATGACTTTCGCGGAGAAATGGTAGATTGCCATGACGATACGAAACTTACCTTTCTTAGCGCAGGTCGGCAACGACCTATAAGCGCGCACTCACCACTCACTGCCGTTCGCGTGATTGACTTCACCGTATTTCTGTTCGGAACCGCTGTCCTGCCAGCGCGATCATGCTACTGTGCGGCTTCTGTTCGACGGGCGCGAGGGAGAGAATGATGCGAAAGACGCGCGACTATGACGCCGAATTGCGGGCACTGAGCGACAAGGCCAAGTCTATCAAGGCGAAGAAGATACAGCAACTCGGCGAGCTGGTGACGGGGACCGGGGCCGATGCGCTCGATCTGGACACGCTCGCCGGTGCGCTGCTCGCCGCCGTGGAATCGGCCGACGCGGAGGAAAGGGAGGCGTGGCGCTCGCGGGGCGCGGCCTTCTTTCAAGGACGCGGGCGCAAGGCTGGGCGACGCGCTGGCGGCAACGGCGAAGGCGGAAACCAAGCTGGCGCAGGCGAGGCACAGGGTTGAAGCCGCCAAGCGCCGCACCGATACGAGAGGATGGGTCGTGCAGCGTCGCGAACGCACCCGCCATCTCATAGAGCTGGGCGGCCTCGTCCAGAAAGCCGGGCTCGTCGAACTGACCGACGACGATCGAGCAACGCTCTATGGCGCGATGCTCGATCTGGCCGCCCGCGCGCAAGGCGATGGCAACGCCCTCGCGCTCTGGAAGCGGCGCGGCAAACGGGCCTTCGACGCGGAAGCGGAAGGACAGGACAACGCGGAAGGAAACGCCCATGACTGACACGTCGCGCCTCTCCTGGCAGCTCCTGATGGTCGGACCGGGAATCGACCGGATCACCCCCGACATTCAGGACAAGCTCGCCTCGCTGCTCGATCTGCTTCCCGCCACCGCGACCATCAATGTCCAGACCGATGCCGGCTATGTCACCGTCTCGCGCGACTGGCCCAGTCACCGCATGGAAACCGTCGATAGCCTGGTGGACGAAATCGCCGCCGCTCCGGGCATCACCCATATCGCGCTGCCGGCAAGCGAAGGACAGGAACCGTGACGCGCGCCCTCGACATCGGGGCGATCCGCGCCCAGGTCCGCGCGCTCGATTATGTGCGCGGCACCCCCGCCGAAGTCGCGATGTGGCGCGAAGGCGATGCCGAAGCCCGCGCCAATCTCGCGATCGAAGGCATGGACCTCGACGCCGACGAACACGCCCTGTTCGACATGCTGCGCGCGGAAGCTGTCCCCCCTCCCCTCGCCACCGCGATCGTCCTCAAGCTGCTCGATCATCCCGACGCGGACCCGGCGCTGGCGATCACGCCGGCAACGATCGGATGACGATGCGGGCCGATCTCGATCATCTTCCCGCCGCCAAGCGCCGCGAACTGGAACGGGTCGCCCGCGTCCTGTTCGATGAATTTGAGGATGCCGTCAAAACCAAGCTCTCCGACAAACGCAAGGGCGGCCGCATCCTCAAGCTGATCCTGTTCGGCTCCTACGCGCGCGGCGATTGGGTCGAGGATCGCGCCAGCGGCTACATCTCCGACTATGACCTTCTCGTCGTCGTCAACTCCGAGACCTTCACCGATCTGCAAACATGGTGGGCGGTCGCCGACGATCATCTGGTGCGCGAGCTGACCGTCACCCGCCATCTCTCAACGCCGGTCAATTTCATCGTCCATTCCCTGATGGACGTAAATGACCAGCTCGCGCGCGGCCGTCCCTTCTTTGCCGACATAGCCCGCGATGGCATTGCCCTCTACGAAGCGCCGGGACAGGGCCTCGCCATGCCGCGCCAGCTCGACGCGCAGGAACGCCACGCCGAAGCCCTGCGCCATCGCGACCATTGGTTCCCGCTCGCCGCGCACGCGCTCAAGCTCGCCCAGGACAGCATCGCCGACGGCGTGCCGCGCGATGCGGCGTTCATGCTGCACCAGGCCGTCGAGCGGGCTTACAATGCCGTGCTGCTCGTCCTGACGCTCTACGCGCCCAAATCGCACCGTCTCGGCATCCTGCGCTCGCTCGCCGAAAATCTAGACCCCCGGCTGATCGAAGCATGGCCGCGCGATACTCGCGCGGCCCGCCGCCATTTCGCACAGTTGCAGCGCGCCTATGTCGAGGCCCGCTATTCCCACGCCTATGAAATCACCCCCGACGAACTGGCCTGGCTCGTCGAGCGCGTGAGGCATTTCCACACGATCGCCGCCGCGATCTGCGCCGAACATCTCGCCACGATCGACACCAAAAACGACCCAGGAGGATTGCCATGAAACCAGCCCTGTTCCTCACGCCCCTGCTCGGCCTCGCCGCCTGCACCCCCGCTGCGCCCGACCCTCGCGGTGTCGATCGCGACGAAACCGTGCTGACCGTCACCGGCACGGGGCGCGCCGAAGCCACCCCCGATCAGGCGTTGTTCACTGCCGGCCTGTCGAGCATCGCCGCCGACGCGCAGGCCGCCAGCGCCCGCAACGCGGAAACCATGAACAAGATCACCGCCGCGCTCGCCAGGCTCGACATTCCGGCGCGGGATATTCAGACCCGCAACCTCTCGGTCAACCGGATCGACTATGGCGCGAACAAGGGCCGCTATGAGGCCAGCAACAGCGTCGCCGTGCGGGTCCGCGACAACAAACGGGTGAGCGAAGCTCTCGCCGCCGTCACCGCTGCCGGGGCCAACATCGTCTCCGGCCCCAATCTCTCGGTCGCCGATCCCGAAAAGGCCAACCTCGGCGCTTATGGCACCGCCTACAAGGCCGCGCGCGCCAAGGCCGATGCCTATGCCGCCGCCGCCAACCTGCGCGTTACGCGCGTGCTGGCGATCAGCGATGGCGGCCAGGGCGGCTATATGCCGCAAATGGCCGACATGGAGGCCCGCATCGCCGCTCCCCCGACAGTCGTGCCACAGGCAGCGCCCCCGGTGATGGCGGGGACCAACATGAACATCGTGACCGTGCGGGTGGATTTCGCCCTGGCGGCGAAGTGATCCGGCATGGAATGGTTCCGCCAGCTCGGCCGCGCGATCCGCAACCTCGCCCGCCTCGCGCGCGAGCAACCGATTTGGGCGATCACGGCGCTGACCCTTAGCCCGCTCGCGCTCATCCGCCATCTGTTTCGCACCGCGATCCTGTTCCTGATCGTCGGCATCGTCCTGGCCGGCGGGATGCAATTCGTCCTCGCCTCCCTGCTCGGCCTGGCTCGCGATTCCAATCTCTACCAGCTCGGCATGATGCTGACGTTCCTCGTCATCATCCTGGTCACGCTGCGCGCCCTCTTCCAACCGCTGATCCTGCGCTATGGTGGCCCTGCCGGCGACGATACCCACGGCTCGGCCCGCTTCGCCACCGATCGCGAGACGCGCCCCCTCGCCCAAAATGGCGACGGCCTGCTGATCGGCCGCGACCGCAAATCGGGCAAGCCGCTGCGCTATGCCGGCCCCGCCCATCTGCTGACGATCGCGCCGACGCGCACCGGCAAGGGCGTGGGCACCATCATCCCCAACCTGCTCGACTATCCCGGCCCGGTCGTCTGCATCGACCCCAAGGGCGAGAACGCGCGTATCACCGCCCACTATCGCGCACGCTTCGGCCCGGTCCATGTCCTCGATCCCTTCGGCGTAACGGGCATGGTCGGGGCCGCGTTCAATCCATTGGATCGTATCGACCCTGCCGGCCTCGATCTCGCCGACGACTGCATGACGCTGGCCGACGCACTGGTCTATGACGCCCCCGGCGAAGCGGGCGAGGCGCATTGGAACGAGGAAGCCAAGGCGTTGATCGCCGGCCTGATCCTGCATATCGTTTGCCAGGAGCCGGCGGGCACACGAACCCTTGCCACGCTGCGCGACCGGCTCACCCTCGCTCCGCAAGCCTTCGCCGCCCAGCTCGAAGCCATGCAGGCGCAAGGCGGCCTCACCGCCCGCGCCGCCAATCGCCACCTCGGCAAGTCCGATCGCGAAGCCGCTGGCGTGCTGTCGGCCGCGCAGCGCCATACCCATTTTCTCGACAGCCCGCGCATGACGGCGGTGCTGGGGCACTCGGATTTCACGTTCGCCGATGTGAAGGCGCAGCCTACCAGCGTCTATCTGGTGCTGCCGCCCGATCGGCTCGCCACCTATGCGCGCTGGCTGCGCCTGATGCTCGCGCAAGGGCTGACCGATCTCGCGCGCGCGCCGGCCTCCCCTGCCCGCTCCGTCCTGTTCCTGCTCGATGAGTTCGCCGCCCTCGGCCGCCTCGAACCCGTCGAGCGCGCTATGGGCCTCATGGCCGGCTACGGCATCCAGCTCTGGCCGATCCTGCAAGACGTTCACCAGCTCCGCGCGCTCTACGAGCGCCGCGCCGGCACCTTCCTGTCGAACGCCGGCGTCTTGCAGATATTCGGCGTCAACGATCACGACAGCGCCAAGCTCGTCTCCGATCTGCTCGGCCAGGAAACGGTCGTGTTCGAGAGCATGAGCCGCGCGATCGACGCGGAAGAGACCGGCATATCGTTCGGATCGCAGCATGTCGGCCGCCCCTTGCTCACGCCCGATGAGG
>NZ_JBHTLS010000009.1:0-211260 GCF_042678845.1 Sphingobium olei
GCGCGGCTATGATGCGCGCGGGCGGTCGGGTTCCACATGATGGTTTCCAAAGTTGGTGTCGCAACCCCTCGGAATCATATCGAAACTCGGCCGTCCACCGTTACGTCAGCGTTCTGACACAGCCTCTAAGGCAACGAGTGCGCGCATATTTTCAACGGCAAACTTCATATTGTGCTATCGGGCGTCGTCTTCAGCTAAACCCCTACGGCGGGTTTTCGCACTTAAAGGTTACGACGCCGCATACTCTAAAGTACTTCAGGACCGAGATGCGCCAATTGAAGACTGGACGTGGACCAGTCTAGCGGATGAGTGTGCTATGCGGCAGGGCTATCCGAGTTCTAAAGAGGCGAAAAAGAAACTT
Source organism: Sphingobium olei (assembly GCF_042678845.1). Taxonomy (NCBI): domain Bacteria; kingdom Pseudomonadati; phylum Pseudomonadota; class Alphaproteobacteria; order Sphingomonadales; family Sphingobiaceae; genus Sphingobium; species Sphingobium olei. Next base: position 362 of record NZ_JBHTLS010000009.1, read on the forward strand.
GGAGACTTGTTTGATCAGCTTGTCGGGGAGCTTGCGGTTGAACTTGCTCGCCGTGTGTTTCGAACTGCTGCGATTGGAGGAGGCGCAGGCATCAAGCGTCGTGATACTATCCTGCGGTCTCGAGCTACCCGCGATAGCGTGATGCAGCACCCAGGTGAAGATGTCGAAAATTTCTATATCCTGAATGGCGAGCAAATGATCTTTTATGAAGATCGATTGGTTGAAATTGATGGTATGACCGTTCCAGGAGAAATCATTACGGACGTATGGACGGATATTGGTTGGACTGGCATCGCGCGGGAAGGCGATGTCGAATTTAAAAACGGTAAGAAGCCCGAGGCTTTAATCAAAAGGATCCTCGAACTCGCGACCAATCCAGGTGATTTGATCCTAGATTCCTTTGGCGGGTCCGGCACCACCGGTGCCGTTGCGCATAAGATGGGCCGTCGCTGGATCATGGTGGAGATCGGGGATCACGCGGACACCCACATTGTCCCGCGCCTAATCAAGGTGGTCGACGGGAAGGACCAAGGCGGTATTTCCAAGGCGGTCGGTTGGGAGGGCGGCGGCGGGTTTCGCTATTTCACGCTCGCTCCCTCGCTGCTGGAGCGCGATGCTTATGACAACTGGGTGATCGCGCCTGAGTACAACGGACCAATGCTGGCGCAGGCGATGTGCAAGCATCTTGGCTTTACCTACGATCCCGCGCAGAGTGGCGACGGCGACGAACGCGACGCCGAATGGTGGCGTCATGGCCGATCGAGCGAGCGCGACTTCCTCTATGTCACCACGCAGGCGCTGACGCAGGATGCCTTGCGGCTGCTGTCGGAAGAGGTCGGGCCGGACCGCTCGCTGCTGATCTGCGCGCGCGCGTTCTCGGGCAACATCGACGCGTTCGAGAATCTGACGTGCCGCAAGATTCCGGCCAGCATCCTGAGCAAATGCGAATGGGGCCGCGACGATTACTCGCTGAACATCGCAGCGCTGCCGGAACGGGAAGCGGCCGACGACGCGCCGGACGCCGGACCGCTGTTCGCGGGAGAGCCGGCCAATGGCTGACCTCACTCGCGACGATCGCCTTCGCCGTCAGGTCGCGCAGCGCCTGAGCCTGCGCAAGCCGCAGGAAGAGGCGCTGCGGATCCTCGCCGACGTGGCGGGGCGGCTGGATTGGGATGCCGCGGCCGACCCGGCGGCGCTGCTTTCCGAGATCCGCGCGACCTACCCCTCGGTCGAGAGCTTCGAGCGCGCGTTCCCGTCGCTCGCCTTCGCGCTGGCGACGGGTGTCGGCAAGACGCGGCTGATGGGTGCGTTCATCGCCTGGCTGTATCTGACCGGCCGGTCGAAGAACTTCTTCGTCCTCGCGCCGAACACCACGATCTATGACAAGCTGGTCACCGATTTCTCGCGCCAGTCGTCGCCCAAATACGTCTTCCGCGGCATCGCCGAGTTCGCGCAGACCCCGCCGATCATCGTCACCGGCGACACGTGGGAGGAAGGCCGCGGCATCCGCGGCTCCGACCTGTTCGGCGGCGAGGCGATCATCAACATCTTCAACGTCGACAAGATCAACAAGGAGAAGGGCCGCATCCGCTCGTTCCGCGAGACGCTGGGCGAGAGCTATTTCGATTATCTGTCCCGCCTGCCGGACCTCGTCATGCTGATGGACGAGGCGCACCGCTATCGCGCCAAGGCAGCGGCGAATGCGGTGTTCGAACTCAACCCCCGTCTAGGTCTGGAACTGACCGCCACGCCGAAGACGGTCGGCGCGTCGCCGAAGGATTTCAAGAACGTCATCTATTCCTACGGCCTCGGGGAAGCGATGGCCGATGGCTACGTCAAGGAACCGGCGGTGGCGACGCGCGCCGACTTCCGGCCGGACGGCGTCGCTGCCGACGAGCTGGAGCGGATCATGCTCGCGGATGGCGTGACCTATCACGAGCACGTCAAGGTCGAGCTGGACCTCTACGCCCGCCAAAGCGGGCGGCCGAAGGTGCATCCGTTCATGCTCGTCGTGGCGAGGGACACCGCGCACGCGGGCGCAATCCGTGCCTATCTCGAAAGCGAGGACTTCCACGGTGGTGCCTATCGCGGTCGCGTCGCCGAGGTCCACTCCAACCAGACTGGGGAGGAGTCGAACGAGGCGATGGCGCGCCTCGTCGGGCTGGAACACGACGCGCAGACCGACATCGTCGTCCACGTCAACAAGCTGAAGGAAGGCTGGGACGTCACGAACCTGTACACGATCGTGCCGCTGCGCGCGTCGGCGTCGGAGATCCTGACCGAACAGACGCTGGGGCGCGGGCTTCGCTTGCCTTACGGCACGCGCACCGGCGTCGAGGCTGTCGACACGCTGACGGTCATCGCCCACGACCGTTTCGACGAGGTCATCAGGCGCGCCCGCGAGCCGGGCTCGATCGTCAAGCTGAAGGAGATCACGATCGGCGAAGGTGGCGACGTGACGCCGGACGCGCGCGAGGTGATGACGGTGCCGACCGTGGTCGAAGCGATGTTCACCGGGCGCGTTCCGATGGCAACCGTCGTGCGCGAAGGCGACGAGCCTGCGCCCTATACACCGCCTTCGCCGGAGCAGGTTGCGATCGCCGACGCCACGCTGGCCTTCATCCGCGAGCGCGAGCGCTCGTTGCCTGGCGGCCTGGCCGACCTCAAGAAGCCTGAGGTGCAGGCGGCGATCGCCGCTGATGTTCGCCGCGCGACGGCCGCGGCTCAGGGCAGCTTCGACGCAGTGATGCAGCCGCCCGCCGTCGAGGCGCTGGTGGCGGAGATCGCCGTCGGCATCGCTGCCAACACCATCGAGATCCCCGAGATCGTTGTGTTGCCGAGCCGCGAGGTGAACTTCTGGTTTGACGACTTCGACCTTGAGGGACTGGACGGCATCCGTTTCCGCCCGTCGAGCGACACGATCCTAATCCGCAACCTGCGCGACGACAGCCAGCGCGAACTCGCCCGTGAACGCGCCGGCCCGCGAGAGCGGCGGCCGGAGGATTACATTATCCGCCACCTGATCGACTATCCGGAGGTCGACTATGACAGCCACGCTGACCGGCTGTATAAGTGGGCGGGACAAGTGATCGCTCGGCTGCGCGGCTACCTTGCCACCGAGGAAGAGGTCGAAGCGGTTGCGCTGGAGCACGGTCGCGCGCTCGCCCGCTTCGTATTCGAGCAGATGCGCCGCCACTATCGCGAGACGCCGGTAGAATATCGCGCCAAGCGGGTGCGCTCGTTCAAGACGCTCAAGCCCCAGCAGCTCGGCGTGACGCTCGACAAGCGTCTGCCGCTGACAGAGGCGGCCAATCCACTATCCGCGACGCCGGGCATCCTGTTCTTCGGCTCGCAGAAGAGCCCGTATCAGTTCCACAAGTTCGACAGCGACCCGGAGCGCCGCTTCGCCGCGCTGATCGACAGCGACAAGATGCCTGCTGTAATCCGCTGGCTGCGGCCGGCGGCGGGGCAGTTCGATATCGAATATGATCGCGGACGCCGATACGAACCAGACTTCGTCGTCGAGTGCATCGACCGCAAGCTGATCGTCGAGGTGAAAGCGGAACGCGATCTTGCCGATCCGGTCGTCCAGGAGAAAGCCCGCGCGGCGCGGGCCTGGGTCACCAATGCAAACACATTCGCGGCCGAAGGAGATGGCAAACTCTGGAGCTATGCGTTGCTGTCTGAGCGGGACGTCACCGAAAGCCTCACCATGGCAGGGGTGATGGCGAAGGCGACGTGATCGTTCGTGCGCATCTTATCCGTCCATACAGGCGGCGACGAACATTATAGACATCGTGATCGTCACCTGATGCGGCTGCGGACCTGATCCAAGAAATTGTCCCAGAAATAGGCGGCGGCACCAGCGGCGTCGAGCGGTCCATCCGGTCGCACATGGGACATCGCATTACGCGCGCCGAACGCGAGACCGTGGGGGGTGTCCTCGATCGGCAGCCAGTCATTCATCGAGTTTCGCGTGCTCGTCGCCGTATCATAGCTCAGGCATAGCGCGTTCCGCCACATATCGCCGCCATGCCAGATGCTGACCTGGCCGACGCGCTTGCCATCAAGATAGGCGCTGGCCGCAAACGAACGGCTGTCGATCCGCTCGAAGTCCGTGTCGATGCGGGGGTCGGATGCCTTCAGTTCGGCGAGCTTCTGTTCGAACAGCGCTGCCGTTGTCTGAAACCCCTCACGCAGGAAGCGGTCGCGATCAAGGTCCGTCGGCTTAGCGGCGATGCCGAGCAGGTTGGAGGCGTTCGCTGGCCGGGGCGTGGAAATCGCGGTATTCGGCTGGAGCGTTCTCGCATCGGTGGTCCGGGCACTGCGCGCCCGATCAGCCTTCAGCATATCGCGGATAGCACCAACGGCGTTGTCGAACGCCGTGTCGGCATCGGGCCAGCTGATGACGGGCTTGCCGTCCTTAGGCAGCGCGACGAATTCCGACAAGGTTTGACCATCGCCGACCGGCACGCCTTTCCACTGGCAGGGTCGCAAGAAGATCGAAACCACGCGCGCCGTGCCGTCACGCTGGCGTGCGAAGGCGCGCATCATCTCCTGCTCGTAGCAATATTCGGACGCAACGAAGGCCGCCGACAAGAGCAGAATGACAAGATCAGAAGCGGCCAAGGCTGCCTGCACGGCTGGATCGAGATGCTCACCTGGGCGGAGCATCCCGTCATGCCAGATGTCGATCAGCCCCTCGCGCTGCAGCGGCGCGAGGTGTTGCACCAGTTGTTCCTTCAACGCGGTATCGGCGTGGGTGTAGGATATGAAGCCCGTCGTCATTTCCAAGGTTTAGCGTGTCAAGGCGTGCGAGACCACGCCCGCCGCACGGTCGATGATGATAGCGCCGCTATCGTTCATGCCGGCCGACAAAGTCGTGTCAGCGTTCATTTTGCTACGACCTTCTTGCGGATCGACGGCGCTTGTTCTAAATACGTTCCGTCCGGGTCCTGGAATGGGCCGGAGGTAGAGTCGATGCTCGAACCAAGCGCTGCGACGCTTAGAGCTGAGGATGGCCTCACCCGGATGTGCGGTGTCTGGTGCACAACCAGTGAAGGTGTAGGTGCAGCGCCTTCCTTGCGGGCCCCATGGTGGGGTGCAATGTCGGCAGCGGGGTAAATCCGCTCCTGGCTTGGGGTGTCAGACCTCCAGGTCGTTACGACAGTCGATCATGATCGACTGCTCGGGCGATTCTGGAGGAAACCGATGCCCGATCTTCTCTCTACAGATAATGTTGCGAACGATCCCGTCGTGCAGGGCAAAGGCAAGCCGGCACGTGTGGCCAAGGCGTCGAAGGGCGGTGCGAGCGCAACAGGCAGCGCGCGGAAACGCGGGAGTGGCCAAGCCGAACTAAAATACGGCGGCGCACTGACGTCGGCCCTCGCACAGGCGCTCGCGCTCGAACCGCAGACGAAGACCAAGGATCAGCTGGCCGCGAGCGTTCTCGCTGACGTGATCGCCGCGATGAACGCCTTCCCGGGCGTGAAGCTCAAGAAGCTGTGGCCGCTGCTCAAGGAACTCGGTGCCGAGAATGACGGGGCTACCTTCCGACGGGCGCTCGTGCGCGCGTTGAAGGAGGAGGCGGAACGCCAGCCCGTGATCGCGCTGTCCCTCCAGACCCGCGCGCCTCGCGTCGATGAGGCCACGCGAAAGTCGGCGAAGCCGGATGTGGCTGCGGCGAAGCAGCCCGTCGAACCGGCGGCCACGTCAGGCACATCCACGATCGAACAGGAACTGCGCGGCCTGCGCGCGCCTGGGTTCTGATCGCCAACCCGCAACCGCGGAACGCGGCAACAATCGTCCATTCAAAACGGATCGGCGGGGTAGCCCGCCCGAAAGGTATTCATCATGGTCATCAAGTCATTTCGCAGCAACCCGAACAAGCCCGGCACGGTCGGCAACGGCCCGCAGGCTGGCGGCATCGCAAAGTCAGCCGGCGTGATACAGTCCTCGGCCATCGCGCTGCTCGCCGGACTGCGGGTCGGGTTCATCGACGCCGACAGTACGACTGCGGCGACGTCGTCACTGGTCGATCAATCCCGTCACACCGTCCTCAAGCTCACCGACGATGCCGATTTCACCGACCTTGCGCAGCGGACCTTTGCCGGGTTCGACTTGGTGTTCATCGACTTCGGCGCCGCCCAGCTGTCGAACCCCGAGACGATCCTACCAACGCTCGGCATCATGGATGCGTTCGGCGGCGCGGCGAATTGCGCGCTCATCCTCAATCAGATCCCGCACAAGACCGGGCTGACGGCGGATCTCAACCGTATCGGCAGCTTCTTCTCGCCACGTGCCCAGATCCGCATTGCCCGACACAATATCGATGGCACGGGAAAGTTCGAGGACCTGCCCGCCGCGCTGGCGAGCTTTCCGGTTCATTACGTCGATAACTTCCCTCCCAATGTCGATGACCTGTGGCGTTCCCGCCACCTCCTCCCTTCTGACCTGATCGACGCGCCGCCGCCGGGCTATGAATTGGCGACAGCCAAGATTGCGCTGCATCTGCTGCGGATCGCGGAATCCGGGAACTTTGCGGAGTGGCTCGGCGCCAGTGCCGCGATCCCCAAGCTGCGAGCCGCTGCCGAGGACGCGCTCAAATACACCCCGCCGCTGCCCGCCGAGCAGCTCACCAATGCCGTGCTGACCGCATACGATGGATTGCAGCGCGCGATGCACAAGGTTCTGCACGCGCACTCCGACGTCGACTGCGTCACATCGGCAAGAGAGGCTCAGCACTACGATCGCGAGTACCGCGCGGCGAGAGCCTGACCCGAGCGCGTCGGCTCGCTGGTTTACCTGCCAGCGTCGTTCGAATCGGTGTCGTACGGCGCTGGCGTTCCAAAGCCACAAATGTCGGCGCTGCGCGTGATCTAATGTCAGATCTACCCGATCGCCTTTCTGAAGTCGGTGGAGGGGAAAAGTGCAGGATGGGCCCGGTTAACCGGGCCGGCAGGTCGCCATTCCGCGCTGCGCTTGTCACGGCGACCTGAGGAAGCAGATGATGGCCCTTAGCCCGAACAAATCTATCGCATCGTCGCCCCAGACCCTGACGGTCGGCGCACGCATGACGCTCGACGAAGTCGAGAAGATCGACGCAGCCGCCCGCGCAGCGCACCTCGACCGATCGGCCTATATCCGCCGCGTGCTGAAAGGGCGCGCCATCAGGTTCTACCCCATGGAGATGCTGCTCGCCGAGGCCGTCGCCTTGTTCTGCACGATGCGGATCAGCGTTGAGCTCGGCCGCCCGGATGGTCTCGCAGACGCGTTCGACCGGCTCGACGCGCTGCTGGATCGGTTGTGCGTCCTGAGCATGGAAGAGCCACGCCCGTGATCGGAAAGAGCATCGGCCTGAACAACCGGCGTGCGCGGCGTGCCATCGATCGTGAACTCAGACGGAAGGGATTGCCGGCGACGATCGTCTCGCCCGAGCAGGTGCGCGGTCGCGCGGCGGCCTTGACCGATTATCTCCGGGATGCAGATCCGACGCAGCTGCGCCGACTGGAACTGGCGGGTGAGGAAAGCCATGCTGCGCTGGTCTACATCGCCGACGTCGCGGCGACGATTGCTGAACTGCAGCGCGTCGAACCCGGCGAGAAGGTCGACGTCATCGGCTTCAGGAATTTCAGGAGCGACGACTTCGTTCGATGCCAGCGCGAGATGATCGCGACGATGATGCGCTCGCCCGGCATCGATCCGCTCGAGCATTACGTCCTCGCCTGGCAGGGCCATGAGCAGCCGACCGCTGAACAGGTCCACCAAGTCGCCGAGATCTTTCTCGACGCGATGGGCCTGAGCGAGAACCAGGCGATCTACGCCGCTCATTCAAATACGGCCAACTATCACCTGCACATCGCCGCCAACCGTGTGCATCCGAAGACGCACCAACGCATTGCGGCGGGCGGCGACTGGCAGGTCGATATGATTCATCAGGCGGTCGCCATGATCGAACATGAACAGGGCTGGGCATCTGAGCCGAACGCGCTCTATCGCGCCAATGAACACGGCGTCTTTCACAACGAAACCGGAATTCAGGTCCGTGATGTCACCGGAATCACCGGCCGATATCCCAGCAAGGAGCAGCGCGCCGAGAGCCGTGAAGCATCGGCGGCGGAGAAGGAGAAGCTGCCGATCGAGGAACAACTGTCGGAGGGTGCGCGCGCCTACGAAAGACGGACCCAGCTCGCTTCATTCGAGCGGCTCGCGAAGACGGTCGTCAAGCCGATCCTGAGGACGGCACGATCGTGGTTCGAGGTGCACCAGCGCCTCGCTGAGCAGGGCTTCGAATATGAAACCGGCGGATCCGGCGCGCGGATCCGGTGGGCCGACAGCACCCTCGCCGCATCCACCGCGGATCGATCCGCTGCGCTCGGACAGATGGAAAAGCGATCCGGCTTCGGACCCTTTATCGCTCGCGATCCATCGGTCGACGTTGTCGAGCGTCGCCCAATGTCGCTGACGCCGGACAAGGGGCCGGAGCGCTACTGGGCCGAACGACAAACCTATGCCACCGGTGTGGAAACCCTGAAGGCTCATCTCCAATCGCAAAGGGCTGCGATCGAACAGAGCCTCGTCACGATACAGGACTGCATGTCAGCCGACATCATCGCTGTAGGTTGGGCGAATACTGGCACGATGCTGAACGTCGCGCGTGGCGTCGTGGGGCATGAGCATCGACGTCTGACCACGGTCGTCGTCGAGCAGTTCCGGGCGGCTGCGAAGGCGTTGCCGACGCTTCAGAACTTTCCAACGCTGGCCGCCTGGTCTGCCGGGGCATCAGCACCGGTCCTGCCGTCCCTAGAAAACATGACCATGCCGACCATGCTCATGTCCCCGGGATATGGGTCGGCACCGCTACCGATCGATGTGCCCGGTTATCGTCGTGTTGCCGTTGGCCGCGCTTTTCATCACCTCGACGAACACGGAAACGCGGCGCTCCGCGACCTCGGCGACCTCCTCATGGTCGATCATGCGGACAAGCCGGAAGCAGTTCGGGCGGCATTGCTGCTCGCGCAGAAGAAGTGGGGATCGGTTTCGATCGTCAGCGGTGACGCGGCGTTCCGCGATCTGTGCGCCCGCCTAGCGATGGAGGAGGGCGTGACGCTGACCAATGAAGCAGCTCCGATCGAAGCCACGTCCGCATCGCGTGATGCGCAACTGCCGCTACCCATAGCGGAGAGTGGCCATTCAATCATACCGACGCCAGATCAACTCGGCAGCAAGCAAATGACGGCGGAACCGCGTATGCGCTCGCCGGATTTCGAGCCAGTCTCGATCTACGGCGACTTCCCGTTCCTTCATGATCCGCCTGACGACGCAGACGACCGAACGGCTCGGCAGTTCGTCGGCCTTAACCCGTTCGTTGACGCGTGGCTGATCGCACACGGGCGTGACGCTCAGGATTTCGTCAGGCTTCGACCGCTGGCCAGCCGGATCATGCATGATGACGAAGCCCGCGCGGTTGTGACGCAGATGCAAGCCGAAGGCTGCTCGGAAGCGGATCGTATCGCCCAGCAGGCACAGTTCCACCAACGTCAGCAGGCCGCGCTTCGTCAGGTCGCCATGCACAGATCGTGAGACTCACGTTGCCCGCCGGCCCCGGATCGAGCCGAACTTCTGCCATTCCGCCGGGCGCAGCCGCAGCGGCATAACGGGCAGCTCCGGCAGGAGGTCGCCCAGCGCGGTGACCAGCGGCAACAGCAGATCGAGACCCGGCTCCTCCTCGTACGACGCGGCGGTCTCCCCGTCGGGCACGTGACCGAGGAGATACTGGCGCAGCCCCGGATCGAACTTGCGGTCGCGCCAGAACGACGCCACGCGAGTGCGGATCGAGTGGACGTCGACGTCCTTGCGCCCGCGCTTCTGGCTGGTGCCGTTCGGAAAGTGGAAATCGCGCAGGGGCTCGAACACCTTATCGTAGAAGACGTGGTCGAAGCTCATGCTGGCCTTGGGATTGTAGAATTCCGGGAACAGCAGTTCGTGGCCAAGCTCGCGCATCGCGCGAACGTGGTCGAGGAAGCCAAGCCGGATCAGCGCCGGGCTGATCGGTACCTTGCGGTCCGACTGGCCGTTTTTGAGCAGGCGATAGGCGTTGTCACGGAAGTGGATGTAGGGAACCGGCGCGTCCTCAAAGATGTCGACCAGCATAAGGCCGGCCGGTTCCTCAGATCGCCCGCCGGTGCAGACGACCAGCGGCAGCCCCCAATACATGCCGTCGTGAATGACGACGTCGCCGGGTGCCAGCCGATTCCAAAGCCCCTTGCAGCCGGCCCAGACGGGCCCGGAAACGAGGGTGCGCAGGTCGGCCTCCGCCCAGGGCAGGCGCTTGCCGCCCTTACGGCCTTTTACTTTGCGGCGCAGCTTGCCGAGATCGACGTCAGGCGTGACGTAGCCGTTGGCGTCGGCGAACTTGAACAGCGCGCTGAGCCAAGTGACGTGCTTGTTGTGGGTGATGTCGCTGATACCGACGGTCGGCACCAGCTCGCGCTCGGCGGCGACCGGATCGCGCTTCCAGATCGCGCGGAGGGCGTCGCCGCGTTCGATGACGGCTGTCATGCCGCCCTCGATGTCTTCGCGGGTATGGCCGTAGCGGCTCGGCAGCCGCGGAAAGAGCGCGGTCATCGCGCTGCACGCCTGTTGGTCGATCTCCGACAGCATCAGGTCGCCGTTCGCGGCCAGGAACAGGTTGACAACGGCGTCGATGTCGCGCCGCCGTTCTTCGCGCCATTCGCGGTCATCGATCTTCCGTTGCAGGCACGTTGCGGCCAGCGTCGACAACGGCACGTCGATCTTCCCGGCCGATCGGACGGCGGCTGTAACGACGGGTGCCGTCACTGTCGCTGTCGGAGCCGGCGTTGTTGCCTGTGTGGTCTGGGGCGGCAGCGTCGGCTCCGCCGACGACGCCGCCAGCGCTGCACGAGCCGGCAGGTCGAGCAGCCGTCGCAGCGCGCCCGGCAGCGGCCAGACTTCGGCTTCGGGGTTGGGCAGGTCCAGCCCTTCAGTCGCGGCGAGGCAGGCGTTGCGATAGGCCGCCGCCGCGACCCGCGACATCGCGCGCAGATTGTCCTCGGTCGGCTTGACCCCGGCGGCCCGCAGGTAGCTTGCCAAATGGTTGTGGCCGATCGGCGACCCACCGTGATGCCGCGCCACCGTCACGAACAGGGCGTCTGCATCACGGGGCGACAGATCACTGTCGGCGAGCTGTTGCCGGAACGCCTCGTCCGCCTCGGGCGGCACGGGCGTCGAAGCGATCAGCGTGAAGTAACGCGCATAGGCAAGATTGATCGCGGCGTGTGCCTCGGCTCGAAACGGCGTCGCTGCCTGCTGGACGATGTAGCGGTCGAGCGTCGCCTCGAACGCCGTTTGGTACACGGCCCGCATGTCGTCGGGCGCGATCCGCGTCCTCAGCTCCTCGGCAATCACCGTCTCCACCGTCTTCATCTCCATCTCGAGGTACCCGGCACGGGCTCTGGCCTCGCGGGGGCATCGCGTTTTCAGCGACATCCGGATGGTTATAGGATCGTTGACGACGGCGACGAAGCGGACCGATCTACGCCACCACTGGGTGGTGCCGCGGGGATAGATGTTGGTGGCCATGCGCACTCCGGCTGGCATGGCGGGCACAGGCGCGCGCACAGCGGCTGGCACAATTCTGGCACAATTGTGCGAAACGATTCGCAACCAATTACCCGCCTCCTGAGAAAAGGCGGGCTTTTCGGTCGCTTTCGATTGACAAAGCCGAAAGTTGGTCGGGGAGACAGGATTCGATTTCTGCTCCTAGTGCTTTGTAAAACATTATTATTTCCCCTGAACAATCTGAAAATGCCTCCCGTTGTGTCTCCAGTCGTCGGGGCTAGTGGGGCGCGGAAATCTGCTCTTGGATCCAGCGTTCGATGTCGGACAGCAGCCATGCGACGCGCGAATCGGTGATCGCGTAGGAGCGCGGGAACGACTTTCCGCGTCGCCGATAGATGGTGGCGGTGCTGAGCGAGGTCCGCGCGCGCACTTCCTTTAGGCTGATGAGACGATCGCCCGGCGCGATCATGACGTGATCGTTCACGTTTTTCCTCTCTTTGCTTCTTCGTAGGCTGATGAAAGGCGATCCCATGCGGCGCGATCGCCGCCGGCATTGGGGTGCGCGTGCTTCGCGGCCGCCCGGTAGGCCGAATGGATTTGCTCGAGGGATGCGGTCGCGTCCGTGCGAAGCACCTCCCACCATGGCGTCGGGCGAGGCAGCGCGACATGGCCTGCGAAGGCCTGCCGCAGATCCGCGACCCCCCATCGCTCCTGACCGCGCAACGCATCGATGTGCGCGGCGATCGCGCCGATGTTGTCCTGAACGCTGTCCCACTTGTCGCAGGCGAGAACGTGCGGTTTCCGATCCAGGCTGAAGTAGAGCGCCACGCCAGGATCGTCCGGATCGCGTCGGCTAAATTTCTGATCGCGCCCGCCCGATGCCGTATAGCGGATGTTGGTGGTGACGATGATGTCAGTGGTCCGCCACGTCTGCCCTGGGCGCGTCATGGCGCTCAGCTGCTCGGTCAATCGCCGCCTCGCTGTAGTCATGGTCAGCGGACTGCCGCCGGCGCGAAACAGCGCCGGCTTGCGATCGGCGGTCCTGGGCCGACCATTGGGCCACTGGAGAGGGAAGCCCATCTGGACGTCGAGGCCCTTCATCGGCGCGCCTCCTGACGCGCTTTCCACTCTTCGAAAGCGGCGGCGTGGGACTGACAGAGGTGCTTGTTGGCCGCCGGCGACGTGGCACAGCCGGCGCAGATCGGGGCGTCGCAAGTGCCGCTTCGACGCTCTGGCACCTTCCAATCGCAAAGGAAGCGTGCCCTGTTGCCGCAATCGCAGCGTTTGGCGCGCTCCGATGTGCAAATGATGGCAGATCCGCCTGAAGGCAGGGCGACATGCTCGCATGTCATTGGACGCTGCTTCCTCCGGTCGCGCGAGACGCAATCAGCACCTGCATCGCCTGCTGGGTGCGCAGCTGCAGATCGGTCATCGCGGTCGTCCAGATCCGGACCGGTTCGGCGTGAGGATATTGGTCGCCAAGCAGGATGGTCGCTTTCGCCACCATCACGGCCGACAGCTGGAATGCGAGGGAAAGGGCGTCGTGATGGCGCTGGTCGCCAAGATCGGTTAGCGCCATGGTTCGGTCGAACGCGCTCTGCATCAAGGCATCGATCTGAGGCTCGATCTCCTCGCCAATTCGTATGACCTCTTCGGCCATGTCGCGGTGCATGTGATCGGTCGTCACGCCGGTTCCTTCCGACGGAAGTGCTTCAGCTGGTCGACCCATTCTTCTTCTGCGGCCGGTTCAGTGTCAGGTCGAACCTTGCGGAAGTGCGCGGCAAGCCAGTGCCGAGTGTCTGGCTTGCCCTCGAAATGCAGGAAAATACCGTCGCAACAGACATCCGAGACGCGAAGTAAATCGCCCTCCGCCGGATCAATGTTGTCACCGGCACCGCCCTTAGCCTCTATGCAGACGGCTAAATCGCCTTGGCCCCAATCCTCGGTCGAGCGGGGCAGGCCGGCGAGTATGAAAGCCCTGATGAAACCTATGAGGCTCATTCGGCGGCTTCCTTCAACTCGGCCAGCGCTGGCTTCGGCGGCGGTGCGAACTGCATCAGGGGGTGGACCCAATTGCGGGCCTTGCGCAGGGCGCGGGTGACGGGTGCGGTGAGCTCGCCCGCCTTCATCTTGCCCCATGTGCCGAACGCCATCTTGTCGACGTGCGGTTTCGCCAGCGCCAGGCGCTGTGCCTTGGGCAGGAGCTCGACGAGTTCCTCGGTAGGCTCGACGTATCCGCGCAGGGGGGCGTCGTTCAGACGCACGCCGGCGGCGAGGAGATCGTGCAGGGGCACCTGATAGCCCGGCGCATTCAGGCTGCGCTCGAGCAACAGGCCGGCGAGATATGCACCCGCCTTGTTCTTCCACAGTTCCGTCTCGTCGAGATAGGCGCGGAAGGCTGTGGCGAGATTCTTCTCGCTCATGCTTGCATGGGCGCGCAGCTGCTCGCCCTCCTTCGTCCAGCGCATGCCGGCGACAGATCGCTTCAGGTGAGGCTGGATGACCTGCCAGCTGCCATTGTTCGACTCATAGCCGCCGGCAAGGCGGCGGGCACCGAGCTCATGGCCGTAGCCGCCCGCCAGTTCGAAGCGCAGCAACGACCAGGTCGCATAGTCGCGGCCGTAGGTGCCGTCGTTCTCCGCGTCATCGAGGAGGGCGCAGCGGAGCACCTCGCGTCGCAGGCCGCGCAGCACCTGGACGCCGTCGGCCGTCAGGCCATGCTCATCCTTGATCGCGAAGTCGGCCTTCTGCCGTTCGCCGAAACCGTAGCTGCTATCGATGGCGACGCCGCCGCGGCCGGGCTTGGGCATGATGGCGCGAACGGCGGCTTCGGCCTCTACCTTTGGGATCGGCCTGGTCAGGGGAGCGCGGGCCGGTGCGGCAGGCTTTTCGGCGTCGCGCTTCGCTTTTCGGCTCGCCCACCAGAAGCGGGTTTCCAGCGTCCCGTCCTGCTCGATCTCCAGCGTCGCGAAGATGTCGCCCTCCGGAAGCGCCAGCGTCCGGCGGGAATCGATCTGCGCGAGCTCCTGCTCGAGCGGCTCGTAGTCGACGTCGATCGCGGCGATCGCCGCGTCCTTCTCTTCCTGGCTTAGTGCCGGATCGCTGAGCAGAAGTTCGGCCCGCTTCTCAAGCTCGGCCATTTCATTCTGCACATAAGCCGACCGGTCCGCGTCGTCGGGATGGACGTCGGCAGGGTCGGCGCTGATCTCGAGATCCTGCGCCCATCCGCCGTAATTTCCTTCCTTCGGCGGGCTGGCTTCGAAACGCAGCTTGCGGTCGGATGTATGGTTCGAAACCTGCTGGCGGATGAGGGCGCGGGCGCTCTCCAGCTTCGCCTCGACCATCTGCAGGAGGAGACCCTCGTCACATACGCGGCCGCGCTCCTCCGCCTGGTCCGCGAACAGGTCGAGCTCATAGCGGCCGCCGGCGTCACGATAGGCCTTCTCGCCGACGAAATGCAGCAGCTTGGTCAGTTCGCTGTCGCCGACCTTCAACAGCCGGCGAATGATGCTTGGCGCGTGGGATTGCTCGCGGTCGCCGCGCAGCATGAATGCGCGGAAAGCGTGCATCTGCATTTCATGATCGTCAGTCGCGCCGAACGCCATCGCGTGGCGCGTGCCGATTTCGCCTTTCTCGAGAGCCTCGAAGATCGGCTCGGCAAGATTGCCGAGGCGGTTCCACTGGCGAATGACCTCGACCGATTGGCCGTTGGTGTCGGCGATCTCCTGAAAGGTTCGGCCGTTGCGGTGCGCCAGGGCGACGGCAGCATATTTCTCATAATCGCGCAGATCCACACGGACGATGTTCTCGGCCAGGCTTAGTTCGCGCAATTCGCCTTCATCGGTGATGTCCCGGACGATGACGGTAATCGGATGGTCGGCAGGCAGCTTTCCCTGCGTGATCAGCAGGCTGAACGCGCGGTACCGACGGCCGCCCGCAAGCGCGCCATGGAGCTTCTTCTTTCCCGGCCTGGTCGGCATCGGATGAACGACCAAGGGATAAAGCTGGCCGCGCTTCAGGAGCGACTCCGCCATGCCGACGATGGCGGTGGCGTCGGCCTGGTTGGTGCGAACATTATATGGCGAAACACATAGCTCGCCGATCGTCATTGTCTTAAACATGGGACTTCTCCTGGGCAGATTCTCCTTGGTGGGGAGGTTTGGAAGGGAGGTTGCCCCGCGCCGGGACAGGGCATTCGCCCGGCGCGGGGTCGCATCGTCTGCCGGTTGCATTGGGGGGATGGCAGACGAGCGATCTTGGGCGGCCGTGATCAGCGTTGGCTCCGGGCACGTGACCAGAGCCAACTGATGGCCGTCATTCGGAAATTCGGCATCGAGCGCGCGACATTCGCCGCAGGCGCAGAGGACGGCTGCGGCGCTCATTGGATCACCTGATAAAAGGCGATGTCGAACTGCGATCCGGTGATCGCCCAGTTGCAGCCGGTCCGGCCATCGGCCGCCCAGCCCGGAGGGCTCATGGGATTGTCGTCACAGGAGCCTTCGCGCCCATGGACGAGCCAGACCCGGACCCGCTTGCCCTCGGCTTCCGCCGGGCAATATCCGGGGTTCGGCTTCATGGCTTTGCCACTCCGGCAGAAGCGCGGGCACGATCGTCGAGTTCCTCGATACCGAAACCCTTGCCGCCCCACCCGGTGCTGATCAGTTGCCAATCCGGCAGCGCCACGAGTTCAGGTGGCGGCGTGTATCGGCCTTTCAAATAGGCGTCGAAATCGACAAACGCGGGGTCGAAGTCGTCAGACATCGGCCTGCTCCTCATCCTGCAAGGGATTTTCGAGCCGTTCGAACGCCGCATAATGCGCAGCCTGGACTCGCTCGGACAGCGCGGGATCGGCCAGCCATTCGATAAGCCTGAGGCCGTTGCTCGCCTGATACTCCTGCAGGTCATCCAGGCTGGTGATGGCGTCCAAACGGGCCAGATAGTCGTCGAGCTCGGGCGATCGGGCGATATTATCCGCGATCAGCTTCGCCGCGATCTCCTTGGCGGGCGGACGGGGCGCGCGCGTCGGAGCGCTGACGGTGCGCTTCTCGTCGCGTTCGCGCATGACCTGACCGAACCACGAGACGATGAAGTCGAGGCAATCCGGGCAGAAGTCCGCGTTTGCGAAGCCGACCGGTCGGCCTTCCCGCTCGCCTGTGATCGTACCGGAACCCCACCGCGCGAAGGCATCGAGCTCGCGCGCTTCTACCTTCGCCTTGCAGCGATCGCATTCCCGCACCTCGATCCGGTCGCGGCTCATGCCGGCGCCCCATCGAAGAGGATCGCGCGCACGCGGTCCTTGGTCATGGAGCGGTCAAGGCGGTAGGCGCGGTTCGCGACCTGGGAGACGCTGTCGCCCTCCGCGAACATCGCGCGGAGTTCATCCGCCGAGTAGGGCCGACGTCGGATCCTCGTCGCGTAAGGCATTGCTACATACCCTCCATCTGCGCATCGATCGACTGCAGGCCAGCGATGATCCCGCGCAGGCCGCGTCGGCTGATCGCGATGGCGATGGCCTCGCCGGTCGGCGCGAAGGGATTGCCGCCCCATATCGAAATGAGTGCCTTGTTCATTTCAGGGATCGGCGCCCATCCCAGCGATGCGCCTTCGCCCACCGGGAGAAGACGAAAGCAGCCGGCCTGGAAGCCGTCCGGGATCCAGGCGCAGCCGTTGTCATCCAGCAGGATGGGGATCGAGAAGGGCTCGATCGGCTCGGCCGCGATTGGCGGAAGAAGGTCGATGGAGGCGACCATCACTCCATCCCCAGCGCTGCAAGGTAGGTGCGCAGGATCGCGTCCTGCTCCTGCCGGTCATGCGGCTGCATCTTCCGCAGCCGGATGATCTGGCGCATGATCTTGGTGTCGTATCCGGTCGCCTTACCTTCCAGGTAGACGTCCTTGATGTCGTCGCCGAGGCCCTTCTTCTCATCCTCAAGGCGCTCGATGCGCTCGATCAGGAGGCGCAGATGGTCGGCCGCGATGTTGCCCTCGCTCATGATGAGGATCCTTCGATGGCGGCCTGAATCTGGCCGGGGATGTTCGCAATCAGGCGGTCGCGCAGATCCGGCTGCAGGGTGCCGAGCGAGACGGCGAGGCCGTTGACGTGATGGTTCGCCATGCCGAGCGGCAGGGTGATGGGATTGAGGTTCGGCTCCGCGCAGAAAGGCAGCATGGCGTTGTGCTGCGCCGGGGTGCAGGCGAGCGTGATCGCATTGGCGATCTCCTGCGCCTTGGCGATATCGTCCGGCGAGAAGTCGGCATCCGGCATCAGCGGGTGAGCCATTCCGCGACGCCCGGCCCGAATTTCACCGTGGCGAGCATGCCTACGGTCAAAGCGCCAAGGATCAAGCCCGCGCGGGCGGCGGCGAGATCGGCGGGATCGACGACGTCGGGGACATAGGGCGTCGGCTTTGCCGGCCCGGCGCAGCGGTCGCAGGCGCAGGCCATGGGGTGGATAGCTTCATGCCGCATGGGGCAGATCCTTTCCGGTGCAGGAGGTGCAGGTGTCGGGGCCGGACCAGGCGCAGCCATGGCCGGTGGCTTGATCCAGGCAGGCGTCATGTTCGGTGCAGCCGCACAGGTGGCAGATGCGCGGCTCCTCGCCCGCGTCTGGACCGTAGCTGCGCAGGGTGATGAGTCGGAGCAGCACCTGTCGGGAGAAGCGGAAGGCGTCGGCGAGCGTGGCGATGACGTCGGGGCTCAGTGCAGCAATGTCGCGCTCGATGCGGTCGATCCATGCGACCTTGTCGATCTCGCCATAGCGCGGGTTGGTCGAGACCATCGCGGCCACGTCCATGAGGGTAAGGCCGGCGGCCACGCGGCGGAGTTTCAGGTAGGTGCCGGGGGTCATCATCAGCGCGCCTGCGCCTTCTGTTTGCGCGGACGTTCAAGTCCGTCCGCGCGGGCAACACAAAAGCCATCCCGAAAGCGCGTCAGACGCTACAGGCTGGCCGGTTAGGACATGGTTTTTGGTTGGTGGGGCGTCCCCCAGCGGGGGCTAGGGCGGGCTGCGCTGGCGGGCGCTGATGCCGGCGAGGATTTCGTCCACGTCCTGACGGACATCGATCAGCTGCTTGCGCGCGTTGGCGAGTTCGGCTTCGCCGGCGTCGGGTTTCGTCGCCTCGATCAGCGCAAGCTCGGCTTCGCCATTCTCGTGCATGAAGGCCATCGTCGCCTCGAGCAGGCGCTGCTTGTCGCCAAAAGCCTCGGCGGCGGCGATCTTCACGAGATCGGCATAGGCCTCAAGGATCGGCGCGCCGGTGCCGCCCGCCGCCTGAAAGGCGATATCGAGCTTCACGGCGGCGCGCATGGGGATGTCGCGCGCCTCGATGTCGCCTTCCTCGGCGATGTCGAATGCGCCCCATTTCTCGCACTGGCGCGGGTGCGCATATCCGGTGACGCGCGCGACCTCCGCCCAGCTGCCCAGCTGCGCCATCACGCGCGCGATCGCCGCGTCGATGGAAAGGGCGGGGCGCGGCCGCGTCATTGTCCGGCTCCCGCAGCACGAGGTGCGACCCGAAGGCGCGGGATAGACCTCGCGCCCGGCCAGGCAGCGATGGGTCCAGGGCGGCCGGAGCGCCCGAGAAAGAGAGAGCCCGCCGCCGGGTGATTGTTCACGTCATATCCGGCGGCGGCAGGTTGCCCGGCAATGGGTCCGCAAC
This sequence comes from Sphingobium olei, assembly GCF_042678845.1. NCBI lineage: Bacteria > Pseudomonadati > Pseudomonadota > Alphaproteobacteria > Sphingomonadales > Sphingobiaceae > Sphingobium > Sphingobium olei. The sequence goes on from NZ_JBHTLS010000009.1 coordinate 19,599, forward strand.
GAGTGGTGCCGGGGGTGAAGAGGTTTGGGGCGGCAGCGGCTGCCGATCGCCCGAGACGGTCGCCTGCGAAGCGAATAGCCGCGATGCATGACAGGATCATGGCCGCACGCCTTCGAGCGAATCGCCCTCGCGCAGGAGCGGCGCTTCGTCGCGCGGGTAGATGTCCGGGCGAAGATCGTGGCGGGAAATGCCGGTCGCTTCTTCGACGGCGAGGACGTGCTCGGCGGGGAGAGGACGGTTATCGCGAAGCCATCCGAAAATGACCGACTGCCGCTTTTGCAACAGACGACCAAAGGCCGACTGAGAGCCAGCGGCTCTTACCGCGAGACATAGCGGTGAATCGGATTCATGCTCTAACGCCATTCCGTTTAGCTAACGGCGGTTCGTTACCTCGTCAAACGGAAAATCGAAATTGCTGCTACCGTATTTTCGTTAGATATAATCAGCCATGACGTTAGGTGCCCGCATCGAACAGAGGTTGGGTGAAACCGGCATATCGCAGGCCGAACTGGCGCGTCGCGTTGGTATTCGTCAGAGCACCATTAACTCTTTGATCCGTGGAGAATCTCGCACTTCGCGAAGTCTCCTTAAAATCGCGCGAGAGCTCAACACCACGCCTGCATACTTAATCGGCGAGACTGACGATCCCGTGGGCGATGGACCTCCAACGCCTACGCTCGACTCTGAGTCGAAAGACTTGGTCGATTGCTTCAGCAGCCTCTCTCCCGCCGATCGGCGCGCCATCCTTCAAATAGCCCGGTCGCTGGCGGGAGGTGCACCGCCGTCCGAGACGGTTCACGCGCGCGGCGGAGGGGGAAAAGCCGCTCTTCATGACCGGCAGGAATTTAGGGGGGGAGGGTGAAGTTATTTTTCGGATTGGTGCTGCTCGCATCCGCCACGTCAGCGACCGCCGGCAAGTCACAGCAAGCGAAGGTGGACGTCGATGGGGTCATCTACCGCGTGAAGGTGACCGACAAGGGCACGCTGGTGGTCAACAAGAGCTTGGTGGTGGTCCCCACGCCGTGGGAACTCGACCAGCGACGCAAAGCAGTTGTCATGGTGACCGGCTGCCAGCTGGAAAATGCTCTTCTCTACAGGGGGGCTTTAGTCGGAAGCTTGAAGTGTCCGGAGGGAGTGCCGCCAACAGTTAAGGCGTCTAGCCCTAACATGAAGCCGTGATCGAAGCGCCCGATACCGTTGCAAATGCGCTGTCCGTGATACTGCTTTCGGATTGACCGACTCCATTATTGTTCTCCATATGTTCGCATATGGAGGATCGACGTGCGCTCGATTGGCAGCATTCTTGTGCCGGACACGATGTTCGAATGCGTGCTGCACCGGCAGGCGGTTCGTGTCGCGTGCCAGTGCGGCCATTTCAATCATTTCGATCCTGCCGGGTTGTGGTGGAAATTCCACCGGAAAGGCTGGCCGGACAGCTTCCGCGACGCGCGCGAGCGATTCTATTGTCGGCCGTGCCGCATCGGTACCGGCATGAAGCGGCGTCCCGTGATGATCGAGGCCAGCCAGGCATGGCCGATCGTCATTCTGCCAGTGCCGGACGAGCGGACGTGGAAGAACGCGCTCGCCCGGATGCGGTAAGGCGCGCACCTATCTTTCCCCCTAATTTACCCATATGTTTCAGCGCTTCAGGGAGGCATCATAGATGCAGGTCGAGGCGATCCGGCTGACGCCGACGATGGGCAGCCGCAAGGAGCAGCTGCTCGACTTCATCCGCGCCTTCTATGCAGCGCATGGGGTGGGGCCCACCATCACCGAAATGGCGAACGCCCTGCAATGCGCGCGATCGCGGATCCACGACGCCATCCGCAAGCTGGAGCGGGAGCAGCGCATCCACCGCGTGCTGGGCAAGCCGCGCGGGATCACGCCTATCAGCGGGCATGAGGAGGCGATCCGCCAGCTGCAGGCGATTGGCTATATCGTCAATCCGGGGCGGATGGAGCTCCTCGCGCCCCCGCCGCCACTGCTCGACCTGGACGAGGGCGGCCGTCTGAAAATCTGCTGAGCGGAACAGAAACGGCACTGCCGAACGCGCGCGCGCGCGTGCATCAGCGTCCGGATGATGATGCAGCCCATTCCCTCCGCGCCAACCAGCGCCGCCAACGTCCGCAAGCGCACCGATCTGGAGCAGCGCCGGTTGCGCAAGGATCGCGCGGATCTGCTGAAGCGCTGGTCGCACAAGCGGGAAGGGACGCCGGAAACGCATGAGGCGCACAGTCGCCAGCGCGCCGGCGCGATCGCGCGGCTGCATGCGTCGGGCTATCTGAGCGATGACGAGCTCGCCTGGTCGCAGGAGATCGCGGCCGCCGTCGAGCGCATCATGGCCGACGCCGGCGTGCGGACCGCCAGCCTCGAAACGCGGGTGGACACGTCCCGCCATGGTGACGCCTTCCACGAGGCGCTGTTCAGCGTGTGGATGGAGATGGCCTATTCCCGCTGGCGCGCGCAGATGGGGCCCGCCGTCGCAAAGATGGTGCTCGACATCATCGTGCGCGACGTCGGCCTCGCGCGCGCGGCCGCGCTGCATGGCATGCACCCGCGCCGCGCCCGCCGGTTGCTGACGGAAGCACTCGCGCGTTGGGCGCAGCTATTCCGCGAGGTGCGCAAGGAGGTGGACGCGGCCGACCTGGTCGCGGCCCATGCGGGACTGCTCTAGGCTGCCTGCTCCACGCGCATCCGCAGGCCGAGCGCCGGCAGCACCTTCAGCAGCGTTTCGAGCGTCGGGTTTCCCTGATCGCTGAAGGCGCGATAGAGCGCCTGCCGCTTGATGCCGGTTTCGTTCGCCAGTTCGGTCATGCCGCGTGCGCGCGCGACAATACCGATGGCAGCCGCGATCGCGCTGGCATCGCCGGACGCGAACGCATCCGCCAGTAGTTCCGCCTGATCTTCAGGATCGGTCAGATGTTGAGCCGCGTCGAACGGCTTGAGCTCTATAGTCATGGGCGGTTCCTTCCGTTCGGCGGCTCAGGGTATCTGAGCCGCCATTTCCTTTGCCCTTCCGATGTCCCGCTGCTGGCTGCCCTTGTCGCCACCCACCAGCAGGATGATCAGCTGCTGGCCCCGCTTCGTGAAATAGACGCGGTATCCGGGGCCAAAGTCGATCCGCAGTTCCGAAACGCCGCCGCCCACCGCCTTCACATCGCCCATCAGGCCGATCTGGACCCGAGCGATGCGAGCGGCGATCTTCGACTTGGCCTTGGTGTCCTTCAGGCCGTCGAACCACTTTGCGAAGGTCGGGGTTTGCTGCGTTTCCATGCCGTCACTTATATGTGACACCGGAGCAGGCGTCAACATATAAGTGACATCGGACCTGCAGAAAAATGGAGACCGGAACAATAACGGTACTCCCAAAGTGGCCACCGAAGCGGCAAAAACGACCCCGCGCTAATTGCGTCCTGAGCCCGCTGGTCCCCACGCCAGCGGGCTTTTTGCGTCGATGGAGGTTCGTCATGGCTGCTTTGCCTACCCGGCCTTCGATCCCTGACAGCCTTGAACATGCCAGCGATGCGCTGGACCGGCTGATCCGCGATGCTCGCCTTCCCCCCCGTGGCCGCCATGACCTTGCTCTGGAAGCCCTTGAAGAGCGCGCCCAAGCCATCGCGGCCTCCATCGTCGCCCCCTTTCGTGGTCAGCGTGCGCCGTCAGCGCCGCCGGTCGCCAGCGGGACGCAAGGCAACACTTCGTGGGCAGCCTGGTGAAGGAGCGGTGATGTGAACGAGGTCGATATTGCCGCGCTGGAAAGCCTAGCGCAGGGCAATGGCGAGTTGCGGGTGTCCAAGCGCCTGCTGCGAGGCATGCTCGCGAAATTGCGCGCGAACGAGGCGGCTGACCGCAGCCGCGCCATGGTTGACCGCATGATCGGGACCGTAGCAGCGTGACGCGCGTAAATGCGGCCGACACAGCGAGCGCCGGGCCCGGCGACGGCGTTGTGTCGCCGGCGAATGGCTGGCGCGAGATCGACGACAAGCGGTACTGGATCAATGCCGATGGCGGCTTGATCCCCGACGTCGCGGTCAAGGACGCCGACAAGCTGCAGGACGAACTGGTCCGCCGCATCATCGGCTTTGCTCTTCCGCTTTCCGCGCAGGTTGCGCGCTTCCGCCAGCACAGCTTCGATGACGTTGACGCCTTCGTCGCGCTGCTCGAGCAGGAATATGACGCCAAGCGCGGCGGATCGAAGGGCAATCTGACCTTCACCAGCTATGACGGGCTGCTGAAGATCACCGTGGCCGTCGCCGAGAATATCGAGTTCGGGCCAGAGCTTCAGGTCGCCAAGGGCATCGTCGACGAGTGCCTGCGCGAATGGTCGGCCGATAGCCGGGCCGAGATCCAGACGCTGATCACGCGCGCCTTTGACGTGGACAGCCAAGGCCGCATCAATCGCACCGGCCTTATCTCCCTGTTGCGCCTGCAGATCGCGGACGACCGCTGGCAGCGGGCCATGAAGGCGATCCGGGACAGCATGCGTGTCATCGGATCGAAGCGCTATCTGCGCATCCATTGGCGCGACAATGCCCAGGCCGCATGGCAGGCGATCACCATCGACGTTTCCGCCGGATGACCGGCTATCTCTTGGCCGGCGAGCGGCTGAAGCAAAGCCTCGGTCGCTCGGCCGAGGTCGCGGGATGCGCCATGCGGGTGACGGGAGAGGCGCACAAGCCTTGGGACGCCGCCATGTTCATGGGTGGCCTGCATGAGGTGACGATCGCCGTCGATGGTGAGACCGCCCGCTGGTGGCTCGATGGGCTGGACGAGTATGCCATCCATCTGCCCGGGTTCGTCCTGTCCAAGCTGGAGGTATCGACCGTCGAGGTCATCGCGGGCCAGCTGCTCGCCACGATCGAGGCCGAGACGGTGAAGGAGGCGTAGGATGCCCAAGGTCATCAAGGACGAGACCATCCATCGTCGTGACGTGAGGGTGTCGCTCGACTGGCTTGACCTCAAGCGAGCCATCATCTCCGCCAGCTTGGACGCTGCGAAGCTGACCGAGGACGAGATAGACGCAGCAACACTGGTTATCGAGCAAGAGACGCAGGGTTCACCAAGCTATTCGGTGCAGCGCTGGACCGCTAGGGTGGACCTAACCGTTGGCCTAGAGCCGAATGCCGGTTGAACGCCTGCGCGGTCGCGCCGGCCAGCGCCAGCGCCAGCGCCGCCTGAAGCGGACGAACGGGCTGTGCGAGATGTGCTTGGCTCAGGGCCGCACCGAGCTCGCCACCCGCGTCGACCATATCGACCCGCTGGCCCTGGGTGGCAGCGACGAGGACGACAACACCCGAAACCTCTGCGAGCCGCACCACAAGCAGGTCACGGCCGAGCAGTTCGGCCACGCCACCACGCCGCACCAGCGGGGCTGCGACGCGGCAGGTCGCCCCATCGACCCGACCCACCCCTGGGCCCGATGCAGGGCAGGTAGGGGGGGGTGAGGCGAAAGTCTGGGCGACCCGGGGGCGGACACCGCATCTCCGGTTCATGTGCGGCGAGAGCATTTCCAAAGTAAAAAGTTCGGGGGCTTGAGCGATGGCGCGGACGTCCGCAAAAGCAAAAGATCGGTTCCCCGAACCGGATTGGAAGGCGCTGTGCGAGGACAAGGTCGAGATCGCGGCCGCGAAAGCACATTGGGCGCGGATCATCGGTGAAATGCAGGCGCGGGAAACCTTGGCGGAAGCCAATGGTCACTCTGTGCAGCGCCTAGTGCTCGCCTACCTGAATTATGATCGCGCGGCCGCCAAGGTCGCCAAGCTCGGCGTGGTGGATGAGCCTGCAGACAATAACCCGCGCGCCATTTCCCGGCTGTCCATCCACTTCAAGGCCCAGAGCGAGGCCGAGAAGACTGCCGAACGACTGGAAGCGCAGCTGGGCCTGTCTCCGCAACGGCGCGGCAAGGTCGCGAAGGTGACGAAGAAACGGGAGCGCAGCGCTGGTGCCGACGCGTTCCTCGGGCCGAAGGGGTAAGGCCTCCGATCCCACAACCGCGTGGGCAGAGGCAGCCGTTCGTGGCGATTTCGTCGTTGGCGAATTGGTCCGTCATGCGGCCGATCGCCATCTTCGAGATTTGCGCGATCTGAAAGATTACCACTGGCGGCCAGAACTGGCGCAACGCGCGCTGGATTTCTTCCCGTCGGTATTCACCATCACGGACGGGCCAAAAGCAGGCCAGCCATTCCACCTGCTGCCTTACCACGTTTTCTGCGTCGGCTCATTGATGGGATGGGTGACTGCAGAAGGTCGCTGGCGGTTTCGTTCGGCTTACATCGAAACCGGGAAGGGCCAAGCGAAGTCGCCCATGATGGGCGGGCTGGGCATCTATGCGATGGGCTGGTGCGGCTTTCCGCGCGCACCGGTCTATGCGATCGGCGGCGACAAGAACACTGCGAACGTCCTGTTCAAGGATGCCGCCGCCATGTGCCGGGCGCAGATCCCGGGTTACGACGATGGGGAGACGCTCGAGAGTGAAGGGCATGTCGTCCTTCGGGGTGAAGGCGACAACGTCCACAAGATCGAGCATCCCACGTCTCAGTCGTTTTTCCTGCCATTGGCGAGCGGCGAAAATCAGTCAGGGCCTCGCCCGCGGCTGGTCCTGGCCGACGAGATCCACGAGTTCCGCACGGACTCGCAGCTGGTGACCTGGCGCCGAGCGATTACCAAGGTCGCGGGCTCGGCGATGCTCCTCATGGGGTCCAATACGCCGGCGACATCGCAGATCGTAGGCACGCAATATTCCGAGCTTTATCAGGCGATCGCCAAGGGCCTGAAGCGCGACGACACCGCCTTCTCATTCGTCGCCCGGGTCGACGAGAAGGACCGAAAGACTGTTCTCGAAAATGAGGCGTGTTGGATCAAAGCGCTGCCGGCGCTGGGCATCACCTACCCGATCGCCAACATTCGCGAAGAGGTTGTAACTGCCAAGACGAAGCCTTCCGAGGCGTCCTCGATCAAGCGCCTCTACTTCGGCATACCGACCGGCGCCGTCGATTTCTGGATTGCCGAGGATAAGTGGGCAGCTGTTCAGAAAGTCATATCGGCCGACGAGCTGGAAAGGCTGAAGAACTGCCGCTGCTGGCTCAGCCTCGACCTGTCGAAGAAGAACGATCTCACCGCACTTACCGCCACCTGGCTCGATGAGGACGGCAAGCTGTGGCAGAAGACCTATTACTTCACCGTCGAGGACCGGCTGAAGGAGCGAGCAAGCGCGGATAACGCACCGTATGAAGAATGGGTGGAGGAGGGCTGGCTGACGGCCACCCCAGGCACCACCATCGACTACACCTATGTAGCCGCGAAGGTCTCGGAGATCTGCGCCGGCCACAACGTTGTCGAACTGGTCTTCGACCCGGCGAAGATGGCGGACTTCGAAACCGCCTGCGAAAACATCGGCTTCGAGGTGTGGCGCTTCGAGGGCAAGGACAAACCTGCGGGCCGCGGCCTGATGCTGGTGAAGCATATGCAGGGTCCGAGGGTGAAATTCGAGGATCGGCAACTGTGTATGCCGCGGTCGATCGAACGGTTTGAGGACCGCATCCTCGACCAACAGATCGTCATCGATGCCTCGCCAATCACCTACTGGTGCGCGAGCAACGCCCACATCGCGGAAGATGGGCTGAAGAACCGCTGGTTCGACAAGAAGAAATCTCGGGGCCGGATCGACGGCCTGGTCACCAGCGCCATGGGCGCTGGCGCAGCCGACAATGTCGAGTTGGGCGGTGGCCCATCTGTTTACGAGGGCCGCGGCGCCCGCGTCCTCTGAGGAGAGTGCATGAATCTGTTCGACCGCCTCCTCGGGCGCTCGCCGGGGGCGGGTGTGCCGCGCGCGCAATCCGTGATTCCAGACGCCGGGATCGAGATCTCCACGCCCGAGCAGCTGGAGGCCGCGCTGCGGGGCGAGGCCGGGCTGACTGGTGAAGTGGTAACGCCGGAAACCGCAATGCGCATCGGAGCCGTTTTCGGCTGCGTCCGCCTGATCGCCGGCAAGGTCGCGACCTTGCCGATCGACGTGAAGCGGAGGGTTGATGATCGCACGCGCGTCGACGCATCCGACCATGCGGTTGCTCAGCTGATCCGGCGGAAGCCCAACAGCTGGCAGCGGCCAGCGCAATTCAAGCGCATGATGCAGGCGCACGTCCTGCTGCGCGGCAACGCTTTCGCGTTGAAATCTGTGTCGCGCGGTGAAGTCCGAGCGTTGATTCCTATCCATCCCGATCGGGTCACCGTCCGTCAGCGCGACGACCTGGCGCTGGAATATGATGTGGTTCGTAAAAATGGCAGCCGCATCACTGTCAGCCAGCAGGATATGTTCCACCTCTATGGCCTGACGCTCAACGGCTACAGCGGCGTGACCCCGTTGACCTATGCGAGAGAGACGATCGGCCAGGCGCGCGCGCGTGACCGGCAAGTCGCCGCCACCTTCAAGCATGGTGCGCGGCCGTCTGGCGCGGTGTCTATGCCGGATGGAAAAACGCTCAGCGACAGCGCCTATAACAACTTGCAGCGATCCCTGGAGGACTTCCGCTCGGGCGGCGACAAGGATGGCGGCGTGCTGCTGCTCGAAGAAGGGCTGAAGTGGGAGAAGATCTCGCTCAGCCCGACCGACATGCAGTGGATTGAAGGGCAGAAGCTCTCGCGCTCCGAAATTTGCATGTTCTTCGGCGTCCCGCCGAGCATGATCGGCGACAATAGCGGCTCGGACAGCAATTGGGGCACCGGCCTCGAGCAGAAGTCCAACGGCTTTGTTGCGTACACTCTCGATGATCACCTGGTCATGTGGGAAGAAGAACTGAGCGCGATGATCGCCAACCCGGAGATCTATGCGCGCTTCAATCGGAATGCCTTAGTCCGCGGCGACCTGAAGGCGCGGTGGGAAGCTTATGTGAAGGCGCTGCAGTGGGGCGTTTATAGCCCCAACAAGGTGCTGGAGCTCGAAGACGAGAACCCGCGTGAAGGCGGCGACATATACTACCCGCCGCCGAACACCGCCGGCGGCGACAGCAAGTCCAAAAAGGAAATCGAAGACGATGATGCGTAACGCGCCGCGCCTGTTCGCGAGCGCGCGCCCCGGCGCGCTCCCGCTTCCCGCCGACAAGAAGCTTCAGGCCTTCACGCCGGCGTCGGTTCTGGACCGGTATGGCGAGACTGCCGCCGGCGTCAGGGCAGTTGCCCAGGGCGACAACGTCATCACGATCTTCGACAGCATTGGTGAGGATTACTGGTCCGGCGGCGGGGTGACGGCGAAGAAGGTTACCTCACAGCTGCGCGCGATCGGCGACCGCGATGTGGAAGTCCATATCAACAGCTATGGCGGCGATCTCTTCGAGGGTTTTGCCATCTTCAACGTTCTTCGGGAGCATCCGAAAAACATCACTGTGAAGGTGATGGGAATGGCCGCGTCGGCTGCGTCGGTTATCGCCATGGCGGGAGACACGGTGGAAATCGGCGCCGCAAGCTTCCTCATGATCCACAATTGCTGGGTCATCGCCATGGGCAACCGGCACGATATGGCCGAGACCGCCGAATGGCTCGCCCCCTTCGACGCCGCCATGGTGGACGTCTATGCCGCGCGCTCGGGGTCGGACCCCGCAGATATCGGTAAGTGGATGGATGCCGAGACCTTCATGTCGGGCAGCACTGCCATAGAGCGCGGCTTTGCGAACGCGCTCCTCTCGGCCGACCAGCTTACCGTCGACGAAAGCGCCCAAGCCGAGGATCGGCGGATCAACGACCTTCGCGCGATGGAGCTCGCTCTCGTCGCCGCGGGCATGACGCGCACACAGGCGCGCGCCCGCATCAAAGCATTGAAGGGCACGCCGGGCGCTGCCCTCGAATCGGACGTCACGCCTGGCGCTGGCGACCCCAAGCTCAGCGAGGCCCTGAAGGGGCTCCTCGCTTCCTTCAAATAGGGAGTTTCCCAGCATGAAAATGACTTCTCTGGCGGGCGCCGTCGCCCGCACCGTCGTCGCGTCCGCCCGTCCTTCGGCGATCCCGGCGAACCCGCTGCCCACGCCCCGTGCCGTCATCGTCCTGCCCCGCGCGGACAACGAAAACCCGATGACGCTCATCCAGCAGATCCAGGCCGCCGTGACCGAACTGCGCCGCAAGCAGGACGAGGCCGACGAGGGCCGCACTACGCAGGCGGAAGTCGATGCGCTGATCACGCCGATCAATGCCGAAATCGACCGGCTGTCGGCCGCTCTTTCTGCGGCGCAGCTTGGAGGCGGCGCGAGCGACGGCCTCAGTGCCGACGAGCGTCAGCATAGCACCGCCTTTGCGACCTGGTTCCGCCGTGGCGATGTCGATGCAGATCTGGGCCAGCTTTCGGTCAACGCTGCCCTGACGACCCAGTCCGATCCAGACGGCGGTTACCTTGTTCCTGTCGATTGGGAGCAGGGCATCGATCGCGTGCTTGGCACCATGTCCGTGATGCGCCAACTGGCGCGCGTCATTTCCGTTGGCAGCGGCGGTTACCGCAAGCTGGTCAATGTCGGCGGCGCGACGTCGGGTTGGACCGGCGAAGAGGATGCGCGCGCCTCCACCAGCACGCCGACACTGCGTGAGCTCTCCATACCGTTTGGGGAAATCTACGCCGAACCGGCGGTGACCCAAACCTTGCTGGATGATGCGCGGTTCGACGTCGCGGGCTGGCTCGCGGACGAGCTCGCGATCGAGTTCAGCGAGGAGGAAGGTGCATCGTTCATTTCCGGCAACGGCAAGAACAAGCCGCGCGGCATCCTCGCTTATGATACAGTCGCCAATGCGAACTACGCCTGGGGCAAGGTCGGCTTCGTGAAGACCGGCGCAGCGGCGGCTTTCGCCTCGACCAATCCCGCCGATGCACTTATCGACCTGCTGTTCGCGTTGCGGCAGGGATACCGCAACGGCGCCGCCTTCCTGACTTCGGATTCCGTCATGGCCGAGATCCGTAAGTGGAAGGACGGGCAGGGCAATTATCTGTGGGCTGCGCCCACTGCCGCCGACCAGGTTGGCACCATCCTGGGCAAGCCCGCCTACACCGATGACTATATGGATGGTCTTGCCGCGGGCAAATTTCCTGTCGCGGTGGCCGACTGGAAGAAGGCCTACACGATCGCCGATCGCCGAGGAACGCAGCTGCTGCGCGACCCCTATACCAACAAGCCCTTCGTGAAGTTTTACACGACGAAGCGGGTCGGTGGCGGCATCACCAACTTCGAGGCCATCAAGCTCCTGAAGTGCTCCGCCTGATCAACTGATCGGGCCAGCTTTCTGGCTTTCTGGCTTTCTGGCCGCCGGCGCGCCGCCGGCGGCTTCCTGCTTCCTCAATTCTGGAGAAAATCCATGAAGGATCTTCACTCCGCCATTCTGGCGACCCTTGCGTTCGCGCCTGCTGTACTGACCGACGATCCTGTGCCGATCGCCATCGATCTTCTCGGATACGATGCTGCCGAGATCCTGCTGGCGGTCGGCGTCGGCGGCATCAATTTCAGCGGCACGAACAAGATCGAGTTCAAGCTGACGCATTCCGACGATGACGTCACCTACACCGCTGTCGAGCTCAAGGACGTGCTCGGCGTCGCGGCCGTGGCCAATGGCGGCATCATCAAGGCCCTTACCAGTGCGCACGCGGCCGCTGCCGCCTATCGCTTCGGGTACAAGGGTGGAAAGCGCTTCCTCAAGCTGCTGCCCGACTTCAGCGGCACCCACGGCACCGGCACGGCTCTGTCCGCCATCGTCCTGAAGGGACATGGCCACGACAATCCGCAGCCGAATCAGGCCTGATCTGGCGGGCGGGCTTCCTGAGCCCGCCCACTTCTAGGAGGCACGATGCCCGGCTTTATCGACCTCGCGGACGCCAAGCTGCATCTCCGGCTCGACGAGACCGAAGAGGACATGGAGATCCAACGGCTGATCGACGCCGCTGCCGCACATATCGGCTCGATATATGGGGTCGTGGCGGCGCAGGAGGTGAATTTCCAAATCGACCACTTCGCCGCTAATGTCCGCGTGCCCTATCGCCCGGTCGATGGCGAGACGATCATCGTCCGATATCTCGATGCGCTTGGCTCCGAGCAGGTGTTCGAAGACTTCCGCGCCTATGCGCGGGACGGATGGACATGGCTGCAGCCCAAGGTCAGCAAGGCTTGGCCCTCAATCGCGCCCGTCGAGGGAGCGATCGCCATAACCGCGACGGCAGGATATTCGCCTGCCAATGCACCCGCCGACTTGGTCCACGCTTCGCGCCTGCTGGTGGATCATTGGTACAATAATCGGGATGGAACCGATCTCCCTCCTGCCGTGGACAGCCTCCTCAACCATTATCGCTTTCGGCGCGTCTGATGGCGATCGCTCCCCTGAAGACTGGTGATCTGCGTCACAAGATCATCATTCGGCGCGTCATCGAGGAAGATAACGGCAAGGGCGGCTACACCAGCGAGTGGATCACGGTCGCTTCCCCCCGGGCCGAAGTGATTGGACTGACGGGCCGCGAGGCCGTGATGGACCAGGTGCTTCAAAGCATCACGGTCTATCGTATCCGCATCCGCTGGCGCGGCGACGTACAGGCTGCTGACCAGGTGCGGCACGGATCGGTGAACCTCAACATCACATCGGCCGACGATCCGGACGGCAAGCGGCGGCAACTCGTCATCATCGCCACGACTGAAGGGGTGAGGGCTGACGCTCCATGATGCAGCATTCGCGGCTGGAAGGGACGGAGATCCTTCTCCGCTGCTTCGACCAGATCTCGGACGCGGCTCGCGACCAGCTAGGCGTCGAACTGGCGATTATCGGCCGCGAGCTCCGCGACCGCCAGCGCGCGGCCGCGCCGGAGGACACAGGCGCGCTCCGCGGCGGGCTGGGCGTCTGGCTGATGCTCGAGCAGCTTCGGGTGCGCATCGGCGTCATCGGCCAGCGCAACCGGCGATCGCGCAAGCGCAGCTACGGCGATCTCTTCTACGCCCGGATCGTCGAATTCGGCCGCAGGGCGCAGACGGTCATCGTCCAGCGCCGGCGCCGGGTGAAGGTCGATATCGGCGACGGGAAGCAGAAGGCGATTCTGCGCACCTCGCGCCGGCGGAAGCTCGCGGCCGATATCGCCACGACCTATTCGATGAAGGTGAAGGCCCGCGCGCCGCATCCCTTCATCTTCGTCGAAGGCGCCCAGGAGACTGCCACCCAGCGCCTGGTCAACTTCTGGGACCAGACACTTTCGCGCGCCGGAGCCTGACGCATGACCGATATCGTCGACCTGATCACGCCAACGCAGGACGCGGTGATCGCCAAGCTGAAGGTTGGCGTGCCGGCGGAATTGGGAACCGTTCACCAGCATGTGAAGCAGGACACGCCGCCGCCCTTCGTGATGGTCGGGTCGATCGACGCGACCAACGAGGGAAGCAAGGGCGCGCAGTCCGAAAGCATGCAGGTCGAACTGCATTTCGTCACACGCGGTCCAAGCCGCGCGCCGTTGCTGGCGCTGATGGGCGCTGCCCGTGCCGCACTGGAGGGCGCGGACTTGGAGGCGGACGGCGTGCGCTTCGAAACGCCAAATTTTCTCGGGTCCACCGTCAGCAATGCCGGTCCGGACGGCGTCACCTACGCCGGCGTCAGCACATTCGAATTCATCGCAGAGCCGGCGTGACCGGTAAGGAGACAATATATGGCCAACGAATATGGTAAGGACTGGCGCGTTTGCATCGGCAACGCCGCAACCCCGACGGAGGTTTTCACGGCGCTGGGCGGTGAAACCGGCTTCAGCTTCCGCCGCTCGTCGCAGGAAATCGACCTGTCCGACAAGGACTCGGGTGCCTATGGCAGCACCAGCTACGGCCAGCAGCGTATTACGATCAGCCCTTCGGGCAACCTGAAGCTGCCGGATGCCGCCTTCAAGCTGCTGTCCGATGCGTCCAAGGCGTCCCCGCCCGAGATCAACATCCAGATCAAGAAGGGCAGCGTGATCAAATTCCATGGCCGCGTGGGCATCGGCAACTTCTCGTCCGAGCATCCGCAGACCGGCGCCGTCACCTTCAGCTGCGATCTGTCGAACATCGGCGCGCCGATCGTCGATGATCTGACCGCGACCGGCTCCTGATGGCGACGCGGAACAGGGCGAGCCGGCGCGCCGCCAACGCGCAGCGCGGCGAGCATGAGCTCGCGCTCGCCGGCGTCACCTATCGGCTTCGGCCGTCCCATGATGCGATCGTCGCCATCGAGGACGTCACCGGGCGCAGCGTCATGGATCTGTATCGAGCCGGCAATGTCGGCGCGCTCACCCTGACGCAGATGGGCCAGATCGCCGGCGAACTGATCCGCGCCGGCGCCGAAGACGGGGACGAGCTCACCTCCCAGGTCGATGACGAACGCATCGGCCAGCTGATCTTCGAGGAAGGCGTTTTTCGCGCGATGGCGCGCCTGACGCTTTGCCTGGTCGACGCGGCGTCGGGCGGTCGCACCGCATCGGGGGAAGCCAAGGCGGCACCAGCGAGCCCGAAAAGGACCGCTGGCGCCGCCTGATGGGCCTCGCCCTCGAAAATTTCGGGTGGAGCGCCGACCAATTCTGGTCGGCCACGCCCCATGAATTCTGGTCGATGATCGACGCGCGGATTGCCGCGAACAAGCAACGGGGGTAATTGGATGGCAGGCAGGGGAAACCGCCGCGATCTCTACCTTCAGGTGTCGGGGGACGTCAGCGGCCTGCGCACTGCGATGACCGCCGGCAAGACGGTCATCAACGACTTCAGCGGCGCTGCCATCAACGTGATCGAGCAGGTCGAGAAGGAACTGGCGAAGGTCGGCACGTCGGGCCTGCCCGGGCTGAAGCAGACGGAGCGTGCCTATCAGGACACGTTCCGTCGCATCGCCGATTCCGCCCGCAATGCGGCCAACGCGCCCAGCGATCAGGTGGCCGCGCAGATCCTCGACGCCAACGCGACGCGTGAGGCCGCTGCGGCGGCGACGGCGAAGGCGCAAAGCCTCCGCATCCTTGCGGAGGCGGCGGGCCGCGCCGACCAGGCCACCGGCGGCAATTCGGCCGCGACGCGCGCGTATGCCGTCGCCGCCGCCACCGCCGCGGTGAATGCAGAGCAGGAAGCCGACGCGCTGCGCGAGCAGCTGGCGGTGCTTCAGGCGGTGGAGCGCGAGCTCGGCGTCAACACCGCGGCCCATAGCAAGCAGGTGGCCGTGTCGGGTCAGGCCCGCGCCGGCTATCAGCAGCTGTCATACAATCTCGGCGATATCGCCACTCAGTATGCGGCGGGCACTTCCGCATCCATCATCTTCGCGCAGCAGTCCGGGCAGGTTGTGCAGGCGATCGGCCTCATCACCGGCGAGAGCAAGGGCCTGCTTGGGTTCTTGGGAGGGCCGTGGGGCATCGCCCTGACTTCCGCTGCCGTCATCATGACGCCGTGGGTCGCCAAGCTGCTCGAGGGCAATGATGCGCTCGGCGAGGCCATCGACAAGCTGAAGAAGGATGCGCAGGAGGCGGAAACATCGCGACAGGCACACGCGGCCTATTCATCCACCCTCGAAGGCCAGATCGACGTACAGCGCCGTCTAAATGAGGAATTGGAGCGCGGCCTAAAGAGTCAGCGCCAGATTAATCGTGAGAAGCTTCAAACCGGCCTGGATGACCAAGCGAAAGCGATCCAGCAACTTACCAAGGCCGAGAACCAGCTTGCCGCAGCGCGTACAGCCGCAGCAAAGGCCCGTGAAGATCGGAGCAACCCTGCTTACAAGGATCCGCGCCTTTCGGCTGCAGCCGATGCACGCGTCGAGGCAGCGGACGCGCGTATCAGGACTGCCGAGGCCAAGCTAGCGGCGGCCACCGAGCAGCGGGATCGGGCTGCTCGTGGGGTCAGGGCGGCGAACATCACGATCGCTGCGGACGAAGCGAGGGCGGCTGCCGATCCGATCGCCGCAATCAACAAGCAGTATGATGATATGGCCGACGCCGCCAAAGCGGCGGCGCTGGGGAATGACAAGCTAGCTGCCAGCATCCGGGGAACGCTTGACGATATCGAAAAGCAGCGCGCAGCTGCGGTAAAAGCAGAGCAGGACAAGCAAGCCGCGCAGAAGCGATCGGAGACCGACGCACGCAACGGCCGCTTCACGCCGAAAGAGATCGGCGGCCTCCTGACCGACAAATATGGCGGCACCATCACGTCGACCACCGGCGGGAAGCATGTCAACGGATCCTTCCACTATCGCGGCCAGGCCGTGGACTTCGTCCCCCGCGGCGGCATGGGCTCTGTCTCCAAAGAAGAGATCCGCGCCTACCTTCAGAGCCAGGGCGTCGACATCAAGGAACTGCTCGGCCCGGGCGACAAGGATCATGATGATCATTTCCATGTCGCGTTCGGCAAGACGCGTCGCCGCAGCGATGCGATCGCGCGGTCGGCCGAAAGCGCCGAAGATCGCCAGACCCGCAATGACGATGCCTATGCTTCGCTGCTGAGCCGGGTGAAAGACCAGCAGCTGCGCATCGAGCAGGGGCGGCTCGTCTCCATCAGCGAGATCGCCGCCAACGATCGCCAACAGGTCGACCTGGCACGGGAGGATATCAACCGCGCGGCGGACAAGGGCGTTGCCCTCGATCAGTGGACACAGGCGCAGGCGGATGCGGTCAAGCTGATCGCGGCGCAGAATGCCGAAACCGAAAAAGCCGGCATCACCGAGCGCGAACAGGTCGCGCTCCGCCAGCAGTCCCTCGACACCGAAATTGCCCAACTGGACGGGCAGGCGGAACTGCTCCAGCTACAGGGCCAGCTTGCCGGCACCGCGAAGGAACGCCGGCGCATCGCCCTGCAGCTGCTCGAGATCGAGGGGAAGCAGGCCCGCGCAGCCATCCAGCGTCAGCTTGAGGGCGAAAAGGATCCTGTCCGCCGTGCCCAACTGGCCGACGAATATAGTTTCCAGGCGCGATCCGAGGCGATGCGCCGCGAGGTGCTCAACCGGCAGAATGCCAGCCCCATGGATCGCTACCAGCAGGAGCTCGCCAATTTCGATATCGATGACGAGCTCGAGACGGCCGAAGTACGCTTCTTCGAAAATCTGAACGACGAGCTTGCCGAAAGTGCGACCCGGTTCCTGAAGCTGAAGGGTGTCGCCGGCGATTTCTTCAATCAGCTGATCGCCGACGTCATTCGCCTGCAGATCCGACAGGCGGCATCCGGTGGCGGGCTGCTTGGCGGCCTGTTGAAGCTGATCGGTGGGGCGTCCGGCGCGAGTGGTCTGGGCGGTGTGTCGGCCGAAGCGAGCTCAGCCATTGCGGGCCAGGCCGCGGCGATCGAGATCCGCAACCTGCGTGGCTTTTCCATTGGCGGATGGACCGGCCACGGCCGCGGCAAGGTCAAGGGCGTGGTGCATGGTGACGAATATATCTTCGACGCCGATTCCACCGCGCGGATTGGCGTCGGCACGCTCGACGCGCTGCGCGCCGGCACGTTGACGAACCAGGTGCCCGCAATGCCCAGCGTCGCGGCGGCCGAGCGCGCGCTGGCAAGCGCGCCGGCCTTCGTGCGCATCGAGGTAGGCGCCGGCCAGTTGTTCGAACCGACTATTGCGTCGGTCGCGGGTAACGTCTCTGCGCAGGTGGCCGCTTCGACCGCGCCGGTGATGATTGGCGCCGCCAGTGGCGACGCGCAGGTCTCCCTGGCTCGGAAGGCAAGGCGGCAGATCCGATGAGCATCCTCCTGCCGGCAAAGCCCGCGATCCGCCGCATGCGTCCGATGGTGGTTTCCTTCGGATCGACGTTGACGCCGTTCCTGGGCGGGCCCACGCAGCGTATCCTTCGCCTGGGCACCCGTTTCGCCATGCGCGTCACCATGCCGCCGATGCGGGCGGAAGTGGGCCGCCAGTGGACCAGCGCGCTCGCGCGCGGGACCGAGGCGGGCGTGCTCATGCCTATCGTGCAGGACATCGATGTCGGCAACCCGGGCGCGCCGCTGGCGTCGGCCGCGGTGACCGCCGGCATGCTGCTCCCGATCAAGGGGCTTACCCCGGGTTATGCGGCGAAGGACGGCCAGTTCCTGTCGATCGTGCATAATGGGCGCCGCTATCTGCATATTTTCGCGGCCGACCAGGTCGCGAATGGAAGCGGCGTGCTCAATGCGCTGATCTGGCCGATGATCCGGACGGGCCTGTCGGTCAACGACGTGATCGAGATCGCGCAGCCGAAGATCGAGGGCGGGCTCGACGAGGCGTTCGAATGGGACGTGCTCACCGAGCCGTGGATCCAGCTGCCCGACTTCACCATCCGCGAAGACGCGTAGGAGATATTCCTTGGACGCTGCCCTGAAAGCGGCGCTGGCACAGCCGGCGCCGACGCTCTTTGGCGCCATAAAGATCGAGTTCCCGGACTATACGCTGCGCCTGCTCGACGGATCTGCCCAGCTGCAGATCGGCGGCGAGATCTATGTGGGCATGGATCCGACCTTCGGCACGCTCGCCAGCATTTCGGAACTGAGCGAGGAACTGGACGATAGCGCGCCCGAGGTGACGATCGGCCTCTTCCCGCCCGATCTCAGTGCCACGGCCGAGCTCGCCCATCCGGAAATGCAGGGCAGTATAGTGACGGTGATGGTCGGCGCGGTCGATACGCTGAGCGGCGCGGTCATCGGCACGCCCGAGATCCTGTTCCTGGGCGAGATCGATGTTCCCACGATCGAGGTGGACGGGGAGGGCAAGCGCACGCTGTCCTACACCGTCGTGAGCGTGTTCGAACGGCTGTTCGAGACGGAAGAGGGGCAGCGAGCCTCCAACGGCTTTCATCAGTCCATTTATCCCGGCGAGCTCGGGCTCGAGTTCATGACCGGGACGGACGTCAATCTCTATTGGGGCGTGAAGCCGCCGGCGGGCCAGACGGCGCGCGGATGGTCGGCCGCCGGCGCGGCGATCGCCGCAGGCAATGCGGTGCAGCGTCGATGACCCCGCTTCAGCAGCGCCACGCCGCGATCGAGGCGACCATGGCCCGGTACCGCGATCAGGAATTCGCCTGGGGCCGCGTCGATTGCGCAAAGATCGCCGCCTTCCACCTCGGCCAGCTGGGGCACGTCATCCGCATTGCCAAGGCGGGCGGGTACAAGACGCCGCTCGGCGCCAAGCGTGCGCTCCGCCGCCTGGGCTATTCGACCCTTGCGGAGATGGCGGACGGCATCGGCCTGACGCCGATCGCGCCGGCGCGCATGCTGCTGGGTGACCTGGCCGAGCTCGAGGGCGACAACCCGATCGGGACGATCTGTCTCTACGCCGGCAACGGCAACCTCTTCGGCTTCCATCAGGACCATCCCGGCCTGGTCACCCTGCAGCCCGAGAAGATCCTGCGCGCCTGGAGTGTGCTCTAGATGTCCAAGACGCTTCGCACCGCCGCGTTCGTCGTGGGCGCGGTCGCCCTCGTCGCAGTAACCGCGGGTGCGGCCGCCGGGGCGCTGGCGCCGGCGATGGCAGGCACGGCATCGGTCGCGGGCGTGTCCGCCGGCACGCTGGCTGCCATCGGCACCTACGCCAGTCTTGCCGCCGGCGCGCTGTCGATCGCCGCGCAGGCGACCATGCCGGGGCCCACGGTCCAGGGCAATGCAACCACCTTCGCCACCAACCCGCAAAGCGGCCTGCCCTATGCGATGGGGCGGACGCGGATGTCGGGGCTGCGCTTCTTCGCCGCGACCAGCAACACGCCTGGCTACACCAAGGCCAGCGACTTGCTCTGGTTCGGCGCGCTGCTCAGCATCGGCGGACAGATCGAGCAGATCGAGACCTTCAAGGCCGATAACGTCGTCGTGACGTTCGACGCCGGTGGCAACGCGATCGGCACCTATCGCAACTATATGGCGCAGAAGGTCCACCTCGGGGGACCGCAGGCCACCGCCATCGACCTGTCGCTGAACGGCGGCGCTCCGCCGGGCTGGACCAGCCAACACCGGCTTTCGGGCATCACCCACGCGATGTGGGGCCTCCGCTTCAACAAAGACGGAGAGATGTACGGCGCCGGCGCTCCGGAGCCCGCGTGGATCGGCAAATGGGTGCGGGTCTATGATCCCCGGCTCGATAGCACCTACCCCGGCGGCTCCGGGTCGTGCCGCGCGCTCGACGAGAGCACCTATGTGTGGTCGCAGAATCCGGGCCTCCACGCGCTGACCTGGGCGCTTGGCCGCTGGCAGAATGGCAAGCGGACGTGCGGCATCGGCGCGCCGATCGCCAACATCCGCGTCGCTGAATTCGTCGAGTGCGCCAACATCTGCGACGCCAATGGCTGGAAGGTCGGCGGCGTCGAATGGACCACGGACAGCAAGTGGGCCACGATGAAGCGGATCCTGCAGGCGGGCGGCGCGCGGCCGACCAAGTCGCGGGGGATGATCGGCTGCCTCGTCTCGGCGCCGCGCACGGCGATCGCGACGATCGAGAGCCGCCACCTTCTCGACAAGCTGCAGCTGAATGTCACGAAGAGCCGGCGCGATCGCTTCAACACGGTCATTCCGCGATTTGTGGACGAGGCCAGCGATTGGGCCATGATCTCCGGTACCAGCGTGGGGGTCGCGGACTATGTGACGGCCGATCGCGGGCCACGGACCAAGGAGATCGATTATCCGCTGGTCCAGGTGTTCGCCGGCGAGGAAGCGAAGCAGCCGGCGGAGCTTGCCGCCTACGATATCGTCAACAGCCGGGAGGCCGGGCCGTTCACCTGGTCGACCGGTCCCGAATGGATCGGCATCAAGACCGGCGACGTCGTCAACCTGAACGTGCCGGAAGAGGGGCTGGTCAACCAGCCCATGCTCATCTCCAAGGCATCGCCGGATCCTGCGACCGGCAAGATCATGTTCGCCGGCGACACCGAGACGCACAGCAAGCATGATTTCGCGCTGGGCCGCACGACTACACCGCCGCCGCCTTTCACGCTCACCGCTCCGGACCTGAAGCCGCCGGTGCCGGCGGCATCGGGTTGGGCCGTCACCGGCGCGACGACGGGCGAGGGGCTGCCGGCGATCATCGTGGTCGGAGCGAGCGAAATGCCGTCGGCCGACGCGATCCTGCTCGAATATCGCAAAGCGGGAGACGAGGCTTGGAGCCGTCCGGCGATCCTGTCGGCGACGGGTCAGATCCTGCACGTCATATCGCCGCTCGAGTCCACCACGGTCTATGAGGTGCGAGCCGGTTATCGGGTCGGGACGATCGATGGCGACTATGCCGTGATCGGCACGGTCACGACGGGAACCGGACGGCTGACCACGATCGGCGACGATGTGGATCAGATCAAGGATGACTTCGACGTCATCCAGCAGGACATGAATCTCAACAGCTTCAACTGGCACGATCTGTCGATCCTGACCGAGACGCGCGACCAGATCATGATGTTGCGGACGACGCTCGAAGGCAAAGCGATTGGCACCGTTATCACGGAGTTCAAGGCGGAGTTTCAGGACGAGAAGCAAGCGGCCGTCGAACGGCTAGTGCAATTGGGGGCCGTGTTCGGGCCGGGCGGCGCGCTGACGCTAAACCTCTCATCGGCGAAGGTCACGTCGACGATGAGCTTTGCCCAATATGTCGAGGGCGTTTCCGCGCGCTTCGGTGATATCGAGGGCGCTTACACCGACCTTACATCGGCCACGGTCGATGAGCATGGCAATGTGCTGGTTAAATCCATGCAGGTGTCGAACGCCGCTGGCCATATTGTCGGAAACTACAGCGTCAATGACGGAACGGTCGGCAAAGCCACCTACATATGGGACGCGGTGGAGTGGCTGCGTCCCGACGGAACATTCATCTTCGGCTATGACGAAACCGAAGACGTGCTGGTCATCCCGCGCGCGCGGGTCGACACGATCGAGATCGGGTCGCGTTACACGCTGAATGGCGGCGAGGGCGTGACCGCATCGTCCACCATCACCGGAACCGGCGTCTCCAATTATCAGACGATCCTTTCCATGCCGGTGACGCTGGCAAAGCCGGGATGGGTCCGCGCCTCGGTCAGCGTGGCCCAAAGTTTCCCTTCCGGCGACGACACATGGAACATGCATCTCCGCATTGATGGCGCTGTCGTGTTCCCCGGAGGCGGACAGAAAACGCAGGATGTCGTCACTATGGTCGGTTGGCGGCCGATGCCTGCGGGCACCTACACGGTGGATGTGCTGTGGGCCGCGCCCTCCGTCGTCTCCCTCAGCTATCGCACGCTTGAAGTTCAGGTAAGTTACTGATGCTGACTGCTGTCATCTACGATCCAGAGACGGGCGCAATTCTCCAGACCTATTCGGGGCGACGCGAGAACCTTGAGGCTATGGGCGTCGCCTGGCTGGAGGTGGAGGAATATCGCTTCGACTATGACAGCACGCATCGCGTGGTGGACGGCCAACTGGAGCCGATCGCATGACGACGCTCGCCGAGGCGGTGAACCAGATGATCGAGGTCATCGGCCGGTTTCGCCAGCTGCTGACCGATCTGGCGTCATGGGCCATGGGCACCGCGACGGGCGGGCCGAACGCTGACGGCAATTACCCCTTCAAAATGCCCGATGGCACAACCATTCCGGTGCCGTCCCCGGCATTGCTGAAGGTGACGGCCAAGTCCGCGCGGGACTACAGCACTGACAACTGGCTTTATCTGTCGGAGCCGGCGGAGCGCATCCAGATGGCGCTGGAAGCCGCATTCGACGATCGCAAGGATGTGTGGATACCGCGCAAGGAAACGCCCTACGTCTTCGAGCATGAGGGCCTCTATTACCCGGAAGAGGACGGCGAGTGGCGGCGGGCCATGATGAAGCTGCGCAGCGGCGTGTCGATCCGCTCCAATGGCGCGACGCTGAAGCTGACCGAAGGGCGCACCAACCCGCCGGGCTTCTTCATGCAGCGCTATGCCGATGATGAAATTCTGACGGACATCGACCTGATCGGTTTGAGGTTCGATGGCGGGTGGCGACAGATCGACCCCAACATCATCGACCTGAAGGAACGCTATTCCTTCGACAATTATGCACAAAAGGTCGACACCAGTTCGGACACGCCCTGGGACGTGACGCAAATCGCCCATGCGGTTTCGATCTGGCGCGGGCGTAACATTCGCGCGGCCGGATGCGAATTCAAGCGGGTGTTGGGCTATGGCCTGGCGCTCGGCCAGACGACATGGGCGGGCATCGCCGGAATCACCTATCCCCGCTATCACGGTGTGGAAAATGCCCAGGCATGGTTCAACGACTTCGAAGACTGCTATCATGGCGGCGTCTTCCTGCCGACGACATGGGGCGGCTCTTCGGTGCAGTATAACAAGGCGCGAGGCGACGGCTATTATGTCGCCTTCGTCGATGTCGAGCGGCACCACACGAACGACGAAACGACCGATGTCACGATTGCCCATAATGATGTCGATTTCAGCGGCGGCTATTGCCCGATCGCCTACGGTCACGACGCGAAGGGCAACCCTATCCCCGATGCCTACGGCCGCACCTTCCTCGCGCGCTATCGCCGGGCCGTATCGCTGGGGTCGTTCCAGCCCACGACCACCGCGCTCTCCCGTGGGCATAACGTCCTTTACAACCGTGTCCGGCAAGGGATGCTGGAATGCTATGGGCATCGCGACACGATTGTCCACGGCAACGACATCGAAACGCTGATCTACGAGGATTTGTCGGAAGCCGAGGAATATCCCGCCTACTTCAACCTCATCACCCCGCACGCCATCCGCTTCTATGCGAACAACAATGCGGATGACCTGTCCGGCTGCCGCATCACCGGCAACAAGGTCAAGGCCGACATCGCCGGATATGGCGGCCATATCTACCGTTACGAAAATATCGTAGAGCGTGACAATCAGATCGAGGGGCCACGATCCGGCGCCTGGCGGCTCCAGCATACCAGCGGCCAGTATGGCGGCGGCAAGGTCAAGAATATCGGGCTGGAGGCCGCGCCAGCTCCGGTCTACCAATTGGAGGGTGGGCGCGGGCCGGTCATCATCACGGCACCCAATGTCGAGGACAATCGCGTGGTGGTGATCCCCGGCCCCGGCCCGACCGACCCGCCCGCCGCGATCATTCCGCATTATGGCACGGCCAGCCTCGCGCGGCTGGTCGGCGCGATGAGTCAGCCGGTCAAGATTACCGGCTATTCGGGCTTCCGCGATTTCACGTCCGACAAGATGTTCGAAACAGAGTCGCAGAATGCCGCCCGGCTGGAAGAATGGGGCAATGGCAACGGCGGCTTCCAGACGCCGGGCATTCAGGTTGGCGACGGCACCGGCTCCCTGGCGCAGCATTTTGTTTCCGGCATCGATCAGGCCGCCTTTATCGACTTCTGGAACGGGTCTTTTGAACAGCCCCGCCTTTTCGTGGGGGTGCCTGCTGGCGATCGATACGGCTTCGTCATGCTGGCTTTCAAGCCGAGCGGCACAGCCGATCTGGTGGCGCAATTCAACGGCGTGACCCGCGCGTGGAATTTCCTCGCCGGCAGGTTCAACATCCGAGGCGACTGGCAAAATCCGCTGGGCTTCGTCGGCGGGCGCAAGCTCTGGATGGACGCTGATGGCATGATGAAGCTCAACTTCACCGATCCGACCTGGGGCGGCGACGGGGACACCGTCATGCTGAAAGTTCCCGTGCCATCCGCATACAATGCGCCGGGGCTTCCTGGGATGTATGCGGTCGGTGGCGGATGGGAATATACCTGCACCGCCAAGGACACATGGGTGCGCAAGTCGGTCGGAAGCACCTGGTAGTCACCTCAGCCAAGCCTTTCCCGGCGGCCAGCGGCCGCCTTTTTCATGTCCGGATCCATCCATGAACATTCATGATCACGACGCGGCGCGGTACGTCGCGGACGGCCTTTCCTTCGGCGTCCTGGTCGGCACCATCGCCAACATGCTGCCGTCGATCGCCGCCGGCATGACGATCATCTGGACAGCAATCCGCATCTGGGAAACCGAAACCGTCAAGCGCCTGACCGGGCGAAAGGACTGACATCATCATGAGCAAGGGCAAGATTGCCGCCGCAGTCTCGGCCGCGGTGTTGAGCATCATTGCGTCCACCATCGGGCTGGAAGGCGGCTACGTTAACGACAAGCGCGACCCAGGCGGCGAGACGAACAAAGGGGTCACCAAGAAGGAGGCTGTGTCCTACGGCTATACCGGGCCGATGCGCACCATTCCCGACGAGGTGGTGCACAGCATCTATTATGAGAATTACCTTATTGGCCCGGGCTACGAGCCGCTGCTCAAGCTGGATGTCGCGGTCGCTCAGGAGCTCTTCGACACGACGGTGAACATGGGCCCGGCGCGACCGGGTCGGTTCTTCCAGGAATCGATCAATGAGATCTGCCCGACCGTGAAGCTGAAGGTGGACGGGAAGGTCGGACCAGCGACGATCGCCGGCTTCGCTCGCTGCCAGCGCACGCTGCTGTGCCTCGCCATGATCCCCCGCCTCGATGCGAAGCAGCTGGCCGAATACGACCGGCTCGTCCGGGTCAACCCTCGCCTCAAGGTCTTCCACCGCGGCTGGATCAACAATCGCATCGGCAACGTCCCTCTGGAGAAATGCGCATGAAAATCCCCCTGAAGCCGATCCTGAAGTGGGTCGGCACCACGCTCGTCACCGCGGCCCTGCAGGATGCCCTCGGCCGCCTCACGCGCGCAGGAACGCGCGCCCGCACAGATCCCGATCCGGCGCCCATCGCGTCGGCCGACCCCGTCTCTAAAACTCCGGAGGCATCATGACCACCAGCCTTGCCAACATCGCGCTTACCTCCGCCGACTGGACGGATGTGTGCGCGGTCTATCCATCCACGGCGAACGCCGACGTGGTGGTCCGCTACCTGTCCGCCACCGGAGCGCGGATCGTCCACGGCGGCCCCAAGCCCGCCACCCTGAACGAGGGTGACGCCCTCAATCCTAACGGCGCCAGCTACGCGAACACCGATCACCTGTGGGTGACTGGCGTGGGCGCGATGTCCGTCACGCTGATCTGAGGAAGGAGTTTCAATATGGGACTCGACATCGCTGCCCTGGCCTTGGCGCTTAAAGGCAAGGCTCCGCCTGCCGCCCGCAAATCCCTCTTCCAGCAAGCGCCGCGTGATCTCGTCATGCCCACGCGCTCGGTTCTCACGCCCGAGGCCCGGCTTATTCTGCGCGAACTGCACTATGAAAGCAGCGATCCTGGCAACACGCCGAGCCTGCAGTGCGCGCCGCTCATGCAGGAATTCCTCAATTCCTGCCACTTGGTTGCGCTCGCGCTGGGCGGCACCGGCCTGAATAACCTGATGTTCCGGGCGGCGGTGCGTGCCGTCTTCCCCGTCGGCTATTACGGCCTCAGGGATGCGCTGGTCATCCCGCCCTATGTGGAGGTCGATTTTCGGGGCAAGGTCGTACGCCAATGTCCCGCTGGTGGCACGATCTCGACAAGCTGGGATGGCACCTATCAGGACAGCCTGAGCAACAGCTATCGCCCCGCGATCATCATGTCGTCTGTCGGCATGATCGACAACCTCAACCTCTATCTTTCCAATAGTGACACGAACCTCGCTGGCGTCGGTGTCGCGGTAGGTAAGAACTGGAACGTTGCCTCGGTCACGATCAATGATGGCGGCACCGGCTACACGGTCGGCGACACGGTCTACACGGCGATCGGACTGCCCGCGCCGTATATCGGCGCGAAGCTAACCGTCTCTTCCGTAGATGGTTCGGGCAAGATCACTGGTCTTACGCTGGAGGACAAGGGAGCGTATGGTTTCCCTCTTCAGATCCAGAAGGCGATCTGGACGGCTGCCAATGGCTTCAACGTCTTCACCGGAGATTTCTCGCACAATCTTACCGGGGGAACCGGCGTTGGCGCCTCTGTCGTCGCAGCGTGGGAGGCCGACTATCAAAACGGCACCTATCGTCCGCTGAAGAACCTCACGGGCGATACGTACATCCACAAGCTGCGGACGCATGGCGGCGGGATGCAGTCGGGCGACGCGACGTTCGGTAGCAAGTTTGCGATCGGCTACTTCGGCCTCAATCACACCTTCAATGAAATTCAAGTCGTCGGCGGATACTTCGGATTCCACACCTACTTTGCGAACGACATTCGCGGGAACATTCTGAACACGGTCCTTTGCGGGACAGCGGTCAATCTGTTCGCCGTCGGCTCGATGCAGTGCGACAAGGTCGTGACCGACAGCAGCCGGGACGCTGATTTGCGAATGGACCGGTGCAGCAGCATCGATCTGACGATCACGTCCTTCTTCGCCACCGGGAACACAGCCTATGTCAGCCCGCTGGGCGCACCGCTGCGCATCGGCGCGCAATCGAGCGGCCAGGGGCAGATGAATGACAGCTGCACCATCCGAGCCAAATTCATCGACCGCGGAGCATCCAGCACCGGCACGCAACGCTTGGCTACGCTGGCCTATTCCCGAAACTGCACTTTCGACTTGGAGGTGTCGAACGGAAGTCGGAACAGCGGCGCGGTCTTCTCGATCAATGAGGTCGCCCAGATCGGCACCTATCTCGAAGCAAGCAACACGATTCGAGGCCGGGCGGACAAGATCACTGGCCCCCTGTTCACCGGCGCGGGCCTAAAGGCAAACGACACCGGGCCGCGCTGCAACGTCGAGTTCTGGGACGAGAGCATCGGCGCGAAGATGGGATGGGGCGGTCGCTATGATATCAAGGCTGAGACCGCTCCGGTAAGCGGGAACGCGTCGATCGCGGCGACCGGCAATACGTCGCTGGATAGCTCTGTCATCAGCGGTCTCAGCAGCACTGCCGGCATCGTGGTCGGGATGACGGCGCAAGGCAACAATGTGCGCGGCGGCGCGCGCGTCCAGTCGGTCGGTGCGGGGACGGTTACGCTGGACGCGCCAGCGACCGCCACGGCCAACGGCGTCAATCTGACGTTCAAGGCGACGGGCCTTGGCAAGACGCCGGTCGGCTCGAAGTTCACCGATGTCGCCAACGGAAACGAGTATATCAACGTCGGCCAGCCAGCCTCTCCAGACTGGAAGCTACTCACGCGAGCGGCGTAATCAGCGGCCCGCTCCTTATCGGGGGCGGGTCGCCTGCTTCGACGCCGCTGCAGTGGCCTGCGAGAAGGTGGTGATCCACAGATCTCGTTGATGCTGCCCCAGCCAACGAAGCAGATCGTCATGCGCTGCAAGGCTCGTCTGACTGTGATCGCCGCCAACGCCGTGGAAGACGAGCACAGCGAGCCCGTGATTGCGTTCGGCCTCTTCGATGTACTCGATCATCCTTCCGGCGCTCGACGTCTCGGCAAAAACCCTACCGGGAACATCCATTCGGTCGAATGATGAGCGACAAATCTGCGCCGCGCTGGAAGATGCCGCTACTCCTCGACCGGATGTGACCATGCCTGTGTGCCGCAAGGGCTCAAGATAGTCTTTGCCGCCGCTTATCCAGTTCCCACAAGGAGCAGCGAAGCTATGCTTCGGCTTGCCGTCGATCTTCGCAAGCCTTCTCTCCTGATCGCCTATCTCGCCAATCATTTCCGAGACGGGATAGTTGTCGGTGAAGTGCCCGGGGACAGCAGGCGTGTAGCCAGTGGGGCACGGGTGAAATCGAGTGTGGTTGCCAATCTCGTGCCCGCGCTTGGCGATGGCCCGCCAAGCGGACAGCCGGCTGTCAGGCACGTCGATCAGAAAGAAGGTAGCTTTGAGGCCAAGTTGGTCGAGCGCCGGCACAACGTTCATCATCTGGGATGGCAAGCCATCGTCATAGGTGAGAACCACTGCGGCCGACGCGCCACCGGGCCACGAAAAACCCTCGCACCTGTGACGCACCGCCGCTGCAACAGCAATGGCAACCGAAGCAGCACCAAATCCTAAAATGAACCACTTAATCTTCATCTACGGTTCCGGATCAAAGCTATGATGCAGGGACGTGGCAATCCTTATAGATTAGCGCGAATCGCGGCCGAGGGGGATCGGTTTCAACCGCGATATAGGCGCGACGGGGGCATAAGTGGGCGAAAAACCGCACGGCATCAGCTATCGGTCGGACATTGACGGTCTTCGTGCCGTCGCAGTCGTTCCGGTAATCCTTTTTCATCTTGGCCTGACGCAGTTCAGTGGCGGCTTCGTCGGGGTCGACGTTTTCTTCGTCATCTCCGGCTACCTCATCAGCGCCGGCATCCAGAAGGATATCGCGGCCCGGCAGTTTTCGCTCATCGACTTCTATGAGCGCCGCTCGCGACGCATCCTGCCAGCCCTGTTCGTCATGGTCGCGTTCACGTTGCTCGCTGGCTGGATCATGTTCCTGCCCGACGATTACAAGGACGTCGGGTCCAGCGCCGTCGCCGTCGCAGCATTCTCCTCGAACATCCTCTTCTGGCTTCAGACGGATTATTTCGCTGGTGCGGCCGAGTTGAAGCCTTTGCTTCACACCTGGTCGCTGGCTGTGGAGGAGCAGTATTATATCGTGCTCCCCATCTTTCTGTGGGGCGTGATGCGCTATGCCAAGGCGCGCTTCATCCCATGGACGCTCGGTCTCGCGGTACTGTCTTTCGTGGTCAGCATCGCCATGGTGAAGCTGGCGCCGAGCGCTGCGTATTACCTGCTTCCAAGCCGTGCTTGGGAGTTGTTGTTGGGCGCGCTCGTCGCCCAAGGGGCAGTGCCGGCCATTCGGAGCAATACGTCAGCGCAGGTCGCATCGGCCGCAGGGCTCGCGATGATCGTGGCGTCCGTGTTCCTTCTGACGGAGGAGAGCAGCTTTCCCGGCTTGAACGCTCTATGGCCCTGCCTGGGGGCTGCTCTGGTTATCCATGCTGGGGCGTCTCACTCCAACACGCTCGCGGCGCGCGTGCTATCCGTCCAACCAGTCCTGTTCATCGGCCTGATCTCTTATTCCTTGTACCTCTGGCACTGGCCGCTGATCGTCTTTACGCGCTACTTCTATCTGACCCTGACATTGTCGCCAGGAATGATGGCGGGCGTTGCCGCAGGTACCTTCGCCGCGGCAGTACTGTCTTGGCGTTTTGTGGAACGTCCTTTCCGATCCCGAGAACGCGTGAAGAAGAAGGCAATTTTCGTTGGAGCGGGCGCGGGCATCGCCGCGTTCGGGGCTTTCGGGCTTGCACTGTTCGTCACGGCTGGCGTGCCCCAAAGGTTCGATAGCTCTGCTCCAGCGATTGCCCGCGCCGACAAGCCGCTTCCCGGCGAACCTGTCTGCCTGGTCAAGGAGGGCGCTCTACATTGGGAGGAAGATCGCTGCTTCCTGTCACGGAAGAGCGGTCCAGTCACGCTTGTCTGGGGGGATTCACACGCCTACCAGTACCGCCGGGCAATCAAAGAGATCATCGCGCCCAAGGCGGTCGGCAGCATTCTCATGTACGCTACGGCCGGATGCCCGCCAATC
Source organism: Sphingobium olei (assembly GCF_042678845.1). Classification (NCBI taxonomy): domain Bacteria; kingdom Pseudomonadati; phylum Pseudomonadota; class Alphaproteobacteria; order Sphingomonadales; family Sphingobiaceae; genus Sphingobium; species Sphingobium olei. The sequence goes on from NZ_JBHTLS010000009.1 coordinate 49,900, forward strand.
TTCGGTGTCACGGTGAATGACCGGCCTTACTGCCGTCCAGGCAACGACCGCGTACCTGACATCATCAAGACCTATGGGGTCAAGCGTGTCGTAATGTTCGGTCACTGGCGGCCGATGATGGAGGGTGGGCAGACCAGCCTCGAAATGCTGAAGGCTACAATTGCGCAGCTTAGAGCAAAAGGGGTGACGGTCGCGCTGGTGGGTGACAACCCAGAATATGACTTTAACAATATGCCTCTACTCTACCAGCGCATCGAAGGCCTAACGCACGGTGAAGCGCAGGATTTCGCCTTGCCGCCCAAGTATGACGGCGAGTGGAACCGTGCCGCCAGCAAAATCGTGCCAGCGGGAGCATTTGTCGATCCGATGGAAGTGCTTTGTGCGGGCCACGGCAAAGGTTGCATGGTCTATGGCAATCTGAAGCCGCTGATGTCCGAGAGCAATCATTTGAGTTACGAAGGGGCGGAGTTGGTCGCACCCAAACTAGCACCCCTGTTCGGTACAGTTCTTTAGCTCTCGGCACCTACGGAGAATAGCTCCGGGGCGTCGCTCGAATTCGAAGAGCCTCACCAGAATATCAGGGGTATCGCGTGGGGTACCTGCCCCACGCGGCACGCTTCAAAAATCACGATTATCCGGGGTTTTGCCGGATTAGTCGACGGAGGGGTTGTCCGTCGTCAGGCCCGCCCCCCAAAGGTGGGGAAGGCTGCCCGCTCACTTTCCTCATCGGTGACCCGCTCGATCCAGGCACAGCCGTACTCCTGTCGGAAAGGCGCTAACTCCGCCTCGGTGATATCATCGCCCCAAGCGATCACTTTGCGCTTCCCCTGGACGATCGCGACAATGCGCTGAGTGCCGCCCTGGTAGCCATAAATCTGCATCGTTCCGACCTCTCAAATCGGGTCGGTACTGCGGTCGTTTGCGCCCGCAAATCAAGTCCAGAAACTTAAACGGAGCCCCTATGGCCCTCTCCAACGCCGCGGTGAAAGCCGCGCGGCCGTCGTCGCGCGCCTATAAGAAATTCGACGAGCGCGGGCTGTTCCTGTTCGTGAAGCCCAACGGCCTGAAAAGCTGGCGTCTCCGGTACCGGATGGGCGGACGCGAGAAGCTGCTCACCCTCGGCCAGTGGCCGGACCTGCAGCTGGTCGACGCGCGCGATCGCGCCGAGGAGGCGAGGGGGCTCGTCGCCCAGGGCGTGGATCCATCGATCCGGAAAGTCGCCGTGCAAATTCGCACGTTCGAATCGGTGGCGCGGGAATGGCATGCGGTGCAGCTGGAGCGCTGGACTGCGCGCCACGCGGCCGACGTCATCGACAGCCTGGCGCGCGACGTCTTCCCCGAATTGGGCGCGTTGCCGATCGGCGCGATCGGCGCGCCGGCGGTGCTGCAGATCCTGCGTGACGTCGAGGCGCGCGGATCGATCGAGACGGCGCGCCGAATCCGCCAGCGGATCTCGGCCGTCTTTTCCTTTGGCATAGCCGAGGGCCTGGTCGAGCAGGATCCCGCCGGCCTCGTCTCGCGCGCGCTTCGGCCGACGCCGATAGCCCGCCGGCAGCCGGCCCTCACGGATCTTGCAAATTTGCACGCGCTGCTTGCCGCATGCGAGCGCGCTGGCGGGCCGCCGATCGTGCGCCTGGGTTCGCGCTTTCTTGCCCTGACGGCTGTCCGCTTGGGGGCGCTGATCGGCGCAACCTGGGGCGAGATCGAGGATCTAGACGGAGACGCACCGCTGTGGCGCATTCCGGCGGCGCGCATGAAGCTGAAGCTGGCGAGGAAGTCCGATTCCGCGAACGACCATCTGGTACCGCTCAGCGCTGAAGCCGTGGCGGTGCTGAAGTCCGTCCGCGACAATGGGTATGATACCCATTCTTCGCATGTGATCTTCCCGATTAACGAGGCGGCAATCGGTCGGCTCTACAAGCGGGCAGGCTTCGAAGGCCGGCACGTTCCCCATGGATGGCGCGCCGCCTTCTCCACGGTGATGAATGAGCGCTTCCCGGCGGAGCGATCCGCGATCGACCTGGTGCTGGGCCATGCCCTCAAGGGCGTGACCAGCGAAAGCGAAGCTGCCTACAACCGCGCGCAGATGCTCGGCCAACGCCGCAGCCTGCTGGCGCGCTGGGGAGAAATGCTGATCACATGATTTAACGTGTTTCCTGCCGCGCATGGCGCCGATCGGCGCCGGGAGCGGGGGTTGCCGGTGGTCTAGACCGGAAACCGACGAGAACAGAGCTCGCCACGACACAGCTGGCCGACTGGCCGTCCCGCACCCGCGCATACGGGTGGCGGGCTTGTGGAGAGCCTCCATGCATTCGTCAAACGATTCTGCCTGCATTTCAAACAAATGCGCCGCGTGCCGCGCATTGCTTTTCAAGTCCGCTGTCGACGCGATCGCCGGCACAATCGAGATCAAGTGCCGCCGCTGCGGCTCTTTCAACTGCTTCAGGCCCATGAGCCCTCCAAGATCGCCGGCGGAGCGACCGTTTGGAGCTGAACATTGTGGATCTACGTACCGAACCTAACGACCTTCGCGGCATCTCTCTCTGCGCAGGATATGCAGGCCTCGATCTCGGCCTGCATATCGCAGAGCCCGGATATCGCACTGTGGCTTTCGTCGAGCGGGAAGCTCATGCGGCGGCCACTCTCGTGGCGAGGATGGAAGACGCGTCCCTGGCACCAGCGCCTATTTGGGACGATCTTAAATCCTTCGACGGCCGACCATGGCGCGGCCGCGTTCATATCGTCTCTGCCGGCTATCCATGCCAGCCCTTCAGCTTCGCCGGCGCAAGGCGAGGGGAAGAAGATCCCCGGCACCTGTGGCCCGAAGTCGCCCGCATCGTCGACGAGGTGCAACCAGAATGGGTGTTCTGCGAAAATGTCGAGGGACATATCAGCCTGGGACTTGCCGACGTCGCCGCAGAGCTTCGCGGCATGGGCTACACACCAAAGGCAGGCATGTTCTCGGCGAGAGAAGCGGGCGCAAGCCATGTGCGCCGGCGGGTCTTCCTGCTGGCCCACGCCAACGGCGAGCGACGGGGGATATTTTCCGGATCTGGTGATTGCGGACCAGGCGCTGACAATGACGGGGCCTTTCGACTGCTCGATGGGGAGTGGTGGACAGTTCGGCCTCAGCACGTCGGCGCGCAGCTGGACGTCGCTGTGGTTGACGATGAAGGCGCTGGGCTGGACGCCTGCCGCCAGATCGACCGCATCTTCCCCCCGGGTCCGGGTGAGTTTCAGGAGTGGGACAGGATCCTTCATCGCCGACCTGACCTCCAACCCGCGCTTCTCCGATCAGATGATGGGGTGGCCGATCGGGTGGAGCGATCCCGGGCGGCCGGCAACGGGGTTTGCAGCCTGGCTGCAGCTGTCGCGTGGAAGACTCTCTCAGCTGCTCACCTCGGCCGCGCAGCGGCCCCCTGAATAAGGATTTCCGACGAGGCCACCGAGCCCGCACTCAGACCGCCGGTTGAGCGGCCGAATGAGGCAACTTCATTGTCCCTTACCAACGTCATGCCCGTATCTCCTGCCGCCGGTTATCTAGGCGGCAAGCGCAACCTGGCCCGCCGGGTCTGCGCGATCATCCAGTCCGTCGATCATGACGGCTATGCCGAGCCGTTTGTCGGCATGGGCGGCATTTTCTTCCGACGCGCTGCGCGCCCGCGCTTCGAAGCGATCAACGATATTTCCGGCGACGTGACCACGCTTTTCCGCGTGGTGCGCCGTCACTATCAGGCGCTCGTCGACGAGCTCGACTGGCTGCCGGCGAGCCGCGAGGAATTCGACCGGCTGAAGTCGATCGACCCAGCCTCCCTCACCGATGTCGAGCGCGCCGCGCGTTTCCTGTATCTCCAGCGCCTGGCGTTCGGCGGCAAGGTCGTCGGGCGCAACTTCGGCGTCTCGACGACATCGCCGGCCCGGTTCAATCTCGCGCGGCTGCGCGCCACGCTCGCGGCGATCCGTGACCGGCTTCAGCCGGTCGTCATCGAGCGGCTGCCCTATGGCGACTTCATCCGGCGCTATGACCGCGCCGGCATGTTGTTCTATCTCGACCCGCCATATTGGAACTGCGAGGAGGATTATGGTGCCGGCGTCTTCGATCGGGCCGACTTCGAGCGCCTGGCCGAGCAGCTGCTCGGCATCCGCGGCAAGTTCCTTCTCTCCATCAACGACACGCCCGGCGCGCGCGCGGTCTTTTCGCCGTTCCACATGCGCGGCGTCGGTGTGACCTACACCGTCGCCTCCGGCACAAATGCGACGCGCGCGGGCGAGCTCCTGATCGCCAATTTTCCGCTCGACGAAGCCGCCGGGGCTGTCCTGGGCGGGTAAAGGACCGTCCCGACCTCTTGGTCCCCCTGGGGAGCCAAGCGGGGAGGCCAAAGCCTCCCCGTCCCCCGCTGCCAAGGAGAGCGGGGGGTGCCAAAGTGCAGAGCAAAGGGTGCGCCGTAGTATGGCCGACTAGGCCATTCCTTATCCTCTTAAACCCCTGTGAGGGTAAACATCATGATTTCCAAACTCGCGCCTCTCCCGCGGCTTCGACCCGTTTGAGGGCCGCCTCCAGCGCGGGATCGGTGGGTTTTTCGGCCGCAGGAGCCGCGTGGGGCGTGGGGTTGGCAGGGACCGGGGCTTTAGCCGCGCGACGGCGGCGGGCCTCTCTGAGGTTCAGGAAGCGCGCCTTGACGGCCTTGCCAGCGTCACCGACTGCGCGGCCGAGGCGGCCGATGTCGAAATGATAGGCGTTGGTCGCCTGCATGCGCTGGGGGCCGGCCTCACCGACGTTGGTCGTCTTCTCGCTTCGTCGGACCCAATCCAGGAAGCCATGTTCGCGCAGCCGCTTGAGCGCATCGACCACCGCATTCTTTGAAAGGGCCGTACGCTTCATCAGCGCGGTGATCGCCGGGTCCAGTTGCCCGGTCTTGAAGTCGAGAAATTCGCGGAGCAGCACCTCGAGCACGCGAATGCCGTTCGCCATGAGGGGGCTGCGCTCGCCCTTCTTCTTGTGGACGAGATCATATTCCTTCGCGAGGCGAAGGTAATCGTCAGCCCAGGCAAGGCCACCGGCCTTGGTCCCATCGGCGATCGGGCGGAAGACGTCCGCCTGGCGGCTGTCCACGTCGAAGCTATGCCGCCAGACCGGATCGGCGCCGCGGCGTTTGCCGCCCAGCTTGCCGCCGGCATCCCTGATGAGCCTGCGCGTATCTCGCGCGATGGAGGCGGCGCTCATGCGCGTGCCTCCCGCCGCGTTACTTGCGCGGCGTCATGAGAATGGACGAAACCGGGGGAAAGCCGAGAAGCAGCAGGTCGGCCCATTCCTGCGCGATCTCGGCGCGACGCTTCATGTAAGCGGAGCGATTGTAGATCGGTTCGATACCGCGCTGCCGGTGGGCGAGCATCAGGTCGATGACGACGCGGTCGCCCGGCCGCTCCTCCTTCATGGCGATCTCGTTCATGATCGTCGAGAAGGCGCTGCGCCATCCATGAGGGACGTGCTGATCGGCGAACCCGGCCTGCCGGTAGAGTTTTGAGACGGACACGTCGCTGATGTGCTTTTGCGGGCTGTTCGGGCTGCAAAAAGCGTAGGGCGAATGTCCCGTGAGCAGCTTCAGTGTGTCCAGCAGTTCCACCGCCTGCCGCGCCAACGGTACCGGATGCTCCATCAGGCTGTTCAGCTTCTCCTGCACCGTCAGCTTCATCCGGGCAGCCGGAATCCTCCAGATCGGATCGGCGCGGTCCATGTCCGAGAATTCCGCCCATGGTGTCGCCTGCACCACGCCGGGCCTCACGGCTGTCAGCGCCGTTAGCCGTGAGGCGAGCTTGGCGATCGGATGCCCGGAAGCATTTTCGATCTTCCAGAGCATGGCGCGCAACTGCTCGATCTGAGTCAGCGCGGGATGCCGCTTCAGCGGCGCGACCTTCACCGGGATTTCGTCCGCCGCCGGGTTGTCCAGTGCGAAGCCCATCCCCCGCGCATAGTCGAACACCGATGAAAGCGTGGTGCGATACCGCCGCGCCATTTCCAGCGCGCCACGCGCCTCGATCTTCTTGACTTGCTGCACAATCATCGGCCGTGTGATGGCCGTGATCGGCAGGCCGCCGATCGACGCGAACACCTCGCGCTCCAGCATGTTGAGTGTCCGGTCGGAATGCGATCGGCTCCACATGCCCGATCGTTCCTGATACCAGGCGCGGGCCACGATCTCGACGGTCGTCTCCGACGCCGCCAGCGCGGCCGCCTTCTTCTGATGCTTGTCGATCGCTGGGTCGATGCCACGCGCCAGCAGACGCCGCGCGTCGTCGCGCATTTCCCGCGCTTCCCTGAGCGAGATGGCCGGGTAGGGGCCGAAGACGATCCGCTTCTTCTTGCCGAGGAAGCTGTATGCCAGCCTCCAGCTTTTGTAGCCGGTCCTGGTGACGTAGAGGTGCAGCCCCTGCGCGTCGGTCAGCTTGTAATCGGATTCGCCCGGCTTGCTGGTGCGGCAGGCCGCGTCCGTCAGCAACCGATGACTCCCGTGCCCAAACCCAATGCCCCCCTGATGTCTTCCCATGCCATGAGCTTGTAAGAGAATGTATGAGAAGGCATGGCAACCCTAAATCGCGCTTATCCGCCGATTTTTGGCTCAAGTGAGAAGCCATGGCAGGCCATGGCAAGGGTAGGTGGTCGGGGAGACAGGATTCGAACCTGCGACATCCTGCTCCCAAAGCAGGCGCGCTACCAGACTGCGCTACTCCCCGGCCGCTGGTCCCTTAGGGTCTGGAGACGGATAACGCAACGCCGCTTCTCCGTCGCTCGCATATTAAATGCCGGTCGTCGCGAATCTCAATCAAATGAGTAGACATTGGATTGTGTCAACGGCACCATCCCGACGAACGACTCATGAGGATGAGGCAGGCATGTTCGGTAAGATCAAGCGGTCCAGGCGGCTGATTGCGCAAATACAGGCCGCATTGGACGATGGCGTGGAGGCGGGGCTTTTTCCCGCTGGCTGGCTGGTGACGGATCGCTGCCTCGCGCTGATGGCCGGCGAAGCAGGTTTGAACGGCTCAACCTTGCTTGGGCTGCCGATCCTGCGCGGCGAACCGGATGGGAGGCAGCCTTACGCGCTGATCTCCGTTGGCGACCCCAGGCTGACGAACCGCGCAAGGACGAGGGCTGTCCCGCATTCGACCCCGCTGTCCCTGTCTTCGCCTCTGACAGCCTGACTGCGCCCGGCGCGGACATATGAAAAGGGCGGGCCGCATGGTGCGACCCGCCCTTTTTGAATATTCGCCGAAGCGAAGATTACATCGCGTTCGCGCTGTTGGCGGCAACGTTCGCAGCGCTGTTGGCGGCGTTCGCGGCATTGTCAGCAGCGTTGGCGGCATTGACGGCGTTGTCGACGACGTTCTCGACGACGGCGTTCGAAGCGTTCGCGGTCTCGTTGGCCGGCTTCTCACCGCAAGCGGCGAGCGCCATCAGGCTGGCCGAAGCGAAAACAACTGCGATCTTCTTCATTGTGTGCGGCTCCCATAGCATTATGCCGCGTCTGGCCCATCATTCCGAGGCCCTACGCGAGCGACCCGCATTAACGTGTGCGCTGCACAAATCAATGCTTTTCTGTGCCGGTGAAACGATGGAATCACGCGACGGAATGTTGTCTACAAGACAAGTTCAGTTAACGCCTAATGTTTCCGATGCATTGGCTACCATGTCCAGCGTCACCGCCCAGGCGGCGACATTCTGCCGCAGTTGTTCCGGATCGACCTTGTCCAGTGTGTCGTCGGGCGTGTGGTGCAGGTCGAAGTAGCGGGTGCCGTCCTGTTGCAGATCGATGACCGGCACACCGGCGTTCACCAGCGGCGCGATGTCAGCGCCGCCGCCGGCAGGCTGGCTGCCCGTGCCGACGCCCAGTGGCGCAAGCGCCTGGGCGATCCGGGTGCCGAGCGCCGCATGACCCTGCGGCAGTTTGAAATCGACGCGCCAGATGCGGTCAGCGCCGAAATCCGACTCCAGTGCGAGCGCGTGCTTTTCCGTCCCGTGCGCCTTGAAATAGGCGCGCGCGCCGTCGCCGCCCACTTCCTCCGCGCCCGCCATCAGCACGCGTATGGTGCGGCGCGGCTGTCCGGCCTTCGCGACCTGAAGCGCGGACGCGGCGGCGATGCCGCACCCCGTCGCGTCGTCGATGGCGCCGGTGCCCTGATCCCAGCTATCCAGGTGGCAGGCGGCGACGACGATCCCGGCCGCAGGATCGCTGCCCGGAATTTCGGCGATGACATTGCCCGACGGCTGATCCTTCAACATTCTGGATGTCAGCGTCAGATGCACCCGTACCGGCTTGCCCCGACCCATGATGCGGGCGAGTTGTTCCGCGTCGGGCACGGACAAGGCTGCCGCGGGGATCGGCGTAGCGCCCTCTGCCCACATCTGGACGCCGGTGTGCGGCACGCGATGATGGTCGGTGCCGATCGAGCGGATGAGGATAGCGATGGCGCCCTTCTTCGACGCGATGCTTGGCCCCTGCCGGCGGGCGGCGCCGAAATAGCCGTAGGAGGAGCCGTCCTGCGTCGCCTTCATGCCATGATCGACGAAGACGATCTTGCCCTTGAGCGCTGACGCGGGCGCGGCTTCCAGATCGGCGATGCTGGGGAAATAGACGACTTCGCCCTCGATCCCCTTTTCAGGCGTGGAGCCGCTGTTGCCGAGTGCTGCGAGCACGAGATTCTGCGGGAAGGGTGAAAGGATTTTGGCTTCGTCGCGCCCCCGCAACCAGACCGGCATCACATAGGGTTCGGCGCGCACATTGCTGAAGCCCAGCGCCTTGAGCTTGGCCACCGCCCAGTCGCGGGCGCGCGCTTCCTGCGGCGTGCCAGCGGGTCGGGGACCGATCTCGGTAGTCAGCCCCTCCGTGAAGGCGTAGGCGACATCGTCCCGCAGGGCGGCTTCCCGAATCGCGTCGCTGCGCGGCGGGGCGGCCTGAACGGCGGTGGGAATGACGATGCTGCCAAGGGCGAGGGCGGCCAGCGTGCCCGATCGGATTTTCTGCATGGGTTGAGGGGTAGCGGCGCAGCCCCCATTTGCCAATATGTTCCGCGTCCGCTAACCCGGCGCGAATTTTCGACCCGACTTTCCCTACCTGACTTTCGGAGCTGCGCGCACCCATGTCCGCCTCATCGCAATATGCCTATGTCATGAAGAACATGACGAAGAGCTTTCCCGGCGCCCAGAAGCCGGTGCTCTCCAACATCAACCTGCAATTCTACCGCGGCGCCAAGATCGGCATCGTCGGCCCCAACGGCGCGGGCAAGTCCACGCTCATGAAGATCATGGGCGGCATCGACACCGATTTCACCGGCGAAGCCTGGCCTGGCGAGAACATCACCGTCGGCTACCTGCCGCAGGAGCCGCAGCTCGACCCGACCAAGACCGTGCTGGAGAACGTCAAGGACGGGGCGCGCGCGATGGCGGACAAGCTGGATCGCTTCAACGAAATCAGCATGATCATGGCCGATCCGCCCGAGGACGTGGATTTCGACGCGCTGATGGAAGAGATGGGCACGCTGCAGGAGGCGATCGACGCCGCTGACGGGTGGACGCTCGACAATCAGCTCGAAATCGCGATGGAAGCACTGCGCTGCCCGCCGTCGGACTGGGCGGTCGATAATCTGTCGGGCGGTGAAAAGCGCCGGATTGCGCTCACCCGCCTGCTGATCCAGAAGCCTGATATCCTGCTGCTAGACGAACCGACCAACCACCTCGATGCCGAAAGCGTCACATGGCTGGAAAATCACCTGAAGGAATATGCCGGCGCGGTGCTGATGATCACCCACGACCGCTACTTTCTCGACAATGTCGTGGGCTGGATCCTCGAACTCGATCGGGGCAAATATTTCCCCTACGAAGGCAATTACTCCACCTATCTGGAAAAGAAGGCTCAGCGGCTGGAGCAGGAAGCGCGCGAGGAGTCGGGCCGTCAGAAGGCGATCAAGGACGAGCTGGAATGGATTCGGCAGGGGCCCAAGGGTCGCCAGACCAAGTCCAAGGCGCGCATCGCCAAGTTCGAGCAGCTGGTCGCTTCCCAGGAAAACCGCACGCCGGGCAAAGCGCAGATCGTCATCCAGGTGCCCGAGCGGCTTGGCGGCAAGGTGATCGAAGCGAGGAACATCAGCAAGGCCTATGGCGACAAGCTGCTGTTCGAGAATCTGTCGTTCATGCTGCCGCCCGGCGGCATCGTCGGCGTGATCGGGCCGAACGGCGCGGGCAAATCGACCTTGTTCAAGCTCATCACGGGCCAAGAAACCCCTGATTCGGGCGAGATCGACATCGGGTCTACGGTGCGCTTGGGCTATGTCGACCAAAGCCGCGATCACCTCGATCCGTCGAAGAATGTCTGGGAAGAGGTTTCGGACGGACTCGATTACGTCAAGGTCAACGGCCATGACATGTCGACGCGCGCTTATGTGGGCGCCTTCAACTTCAAGGGGCAGGACCAGCAGAAGAATGTCGGCAAGCTGTCGGGCGGTGAGCGCAACCGCGTTCACATCGCCAAGATGCTGAAGAAAGGCGGCAACGTCCTGCTGCTCGACGAACCGACCAACGACCTCGACGTCGAGACGCTGGCGGCGCTGGAAGAAGCCATCGAGAATTTCGCCGGCTGCGCCGTGGTCATCAGCCACGACCGCTTCTTCCTGGATCGTCTGGCTACGCACATCCTGGCGTTCGAAGGCGACAGCCATGTCGAGTGGTTCGAGGGCAATTTCGAAATGTATGAGGAGGACAAGCGCCGCCGCCTGGGCGATGCCGCGGATCGCCCGACCCGTCTGGCCTACAAAAAACTGACGCGCTGACGGTCTTCTTGGGCCGGTTGCAATCTTTGCAACTGCGAGAAGCTATTTCGCACTTGCGATGGTGGCGCTAACATTTCATAAGGAGCGGGCCTTTCAGGCATCCTCTCCTAAAAACTTTCAGGCCGGTCCCCTTGGGATCGGCCTTTTTTTCGGCCCGACTTAGATGCGTGATGCGGACGGCATCGTTCAGGTGGCGCTCCGAGCGCGGCTTTGCTGAGCCGGCCTCCAGCAATGCGCGCGCATGACCTTTCGTCCTCGACCTTGCCGGATGAATCAGGCTGCCCGATCCGCAGGGATGGGTACAGGCGCGGCTTGTTTCGCGGGCCCGACCGGCTAAGGCTGGGCCTGGACAGCAGGGCGAAGCGAAGGGGAAGAGACAGCGTCATGCCGGGGGCCGATCTGGACGCCATCGTCGCCGACATCGCCGGCACGCTGGCACGCGCCGAGGATTGGGGGGAGGTGGCGAGCTACATCCCGGAACTGGCCAAGGTCGATCCGGCGCAGTTCGGCATCGCCATCGCGACCGCGGACGGCCGGATGCTTGTTGGCGGCGACGCGGATACCGGATTTTCCATCCAGTCCATTTCCAAGGTGTTCGCGCTGACGCTGGCGCTGGGGAAGGTGGGCGACCAGCTATGGGACCGGGTGGGTCGGGAACCGTCGGGCAATGCCTTCAACTCCATCGTGCAGCTTGAGCAGGAGCGGGGCATACCGCGCAATCCCTTCATCAATGCCGGGGCGATCGTGGTGTCGGACGTCAATCTGGGCAGCTATCAGCCGCGCGTCGCCATTGGGGAGATATTGCGCTTCATCCGCTATCTTGCCGGGGACGACAGCATCGCCATCAATGGCGAGGTCGCAGCGTCCGAGACGGCAACGGGCTTTCGCAACATCGCGCTCGCCAACTATATGCGCGCGTTCGGCAACGTCCACCACGCGGCCGATCTGGTGCTTGGCCTCTATGTCCATCAATGCGCGATCGAGATGAGCTGTCGGCAGCTTGCCCTCGCCGGACGCTATCTGATGCTGAACGGCCGGCACCCGGACGGGGGGCGGGTAGTACCGCCCGGCCGCGCACGGCGGATCAACGCGCTGATGCTGACCTGCGGCCAGTATGACGCGTCGGGCGACTTCGCCTTCCGCGTCGGCATACCCAGCAAGTCGGGCGTGGGTGGCGGCATCCTTGGGATCGTGCCCGGCCGCGCGTCGATCGCGGTGTGGTCGCCTGGCCTCAGTCCCTCGGGCAATAGCCATCTGGGCACCCAGGCACTGGAAATGCTGGCGCAGCGCACCGGCTGGTCGGTGTTCAGCCCGCCCGAAGGCTGAGCGTCAACTGACCTCGTCAGGGCGCAGCCGGCGGAGCTTGGGTGCCTTGTCCATCTCCGCCGCATCCTTGATGCCGACGCGCAGATCCTCGCGCATTTGATGGATCGACGCGATGACCGGCCCCATGGCGACGCCCAGGTCCACCAGCGCGGTTTCCGCCAGTTGCAGCGAGCTTTCCAGCGTTTCGGGCACGGCGTCGCTGGCGCCCGCCTTGTAGAGCTGTGCGGCATGATCGGTGTCGCGCGCGCGGGCGATGATCGGAAGGTCCGGCACCCAGCCGCGCACGCGCTTGGTCACGCGAACCGACAGCACCGGATCGTCCATCGTCAGGATGAGAGCGCGGGCGTGGCCCAGGCGCAGCCTGTCCAGCATTTCCGTGCGGGATACGTCGCCGAAGAGGATCGGGTAACCGAGTCGTCGCGCCTCAGCCACCACGTCCGGGTCCGATTCGACAACGATGAAGCGCTGGCCATGGGTTTTCAGCAGGTCGCAGACCATATGGCCAACCCGTCCGAAGCCGATGACGACGGCGGCTGCCTCGGTCTGTTCCTCACTGACCTCCGCCCGATCCTCGCCCAGCGCCATTTCCAGCCGGCGCGCGATGTCGTGGCCGATGCGGGCGAGGAGGGGCGTGATGGTGAGGCCGATGGCTGTGACAATCTGCCAGAAGGCCGCGGTGGACGGCAGGATCAACTGCGCGGCGGCGGCGGCTGACAGCACAATGAGGGTGGTTTCGGACGGGCTGGACATCAGCAGTCCGACTTCCATCGCAACGCCCTTGCGCGCGCCGGTGACGTAGAGGAGCGCTGCCGTCACCAGCGTCTTCGCCAGCACGACGCCGACCACTGCCAGCAGCAGGCTGGGCCAGTTGGCCAGGATTACGCGTATGTCGAGGCTCATGCCCACGGTGATGAGGAAGACGCCGAGCGCCAGCCCCTTGAAGGGCGCGGTCATCACCTCGACCTCGCCATGATAGTCGGTTTCGGCGATCAGGAGGCCGGCGAGCAGCGCGCCGACGATCGGCGAAAGGCCGGCGATGGACGTCGCCAGACTGGAGACGATCACCACGAGCAAACTGGCGGCGAGGAACACTTCCGGGCTTTTGGTGCGCGCAGCCTGGCTGAAGACATGGGGGAGGAAGAGGCGGCCCAGCACCAGCATGATGGCGATGGTGACGCCGCCCTTCAGCAAGGTGTTGGCGAGCTCGCTCCACGCGCCTTCCGGACTGGCGGCTACGGACGGGGCGAGCGCGCCCAGCATGAAGATGATGGGGACGAGGGCGAGATCCTCGAACAGCAGCATCGAGAAGGCGGACCGGCCGACCGCGCTTTGCGTGCCCACCATGGGCAAAACGACGGCGGTAGAAGACAGCGCCAGGGCAAGGCCCAGGCCGATCGCGCCGGCCGTGGGCTGGCCGAGCAGGTAAAGACCGAGCGCGATCAGCAGGCCGCTGCCGATCAATTCCGCCGCGCCCACGCCGAACACCTGCGTGCGCATCGTCCATAAGCGGCGGAAGCTGAGTTCAAGGCCGATCGAGAAGAGCAGCAATATGACGCCCAACTCCGCGAACGGCTCTATCGCCTCGCGATTGGAGATGGTGACATGGTAGAGCCAGGGATATTGCCCGACCAACGCGCCGAGCCCCGCAGGGCCGACCGCCAGGCCAACGAGGATGAAGCCGATGACCGGGCTGATCCGGAAGCGCGCGAAGCCGGGGATGACGAGACCCGCCGCGCCTAGGATAACGAGCGAGTCGCTGAAACTTTGAGGGTTGATCGCGCCGGCCATGTCGCATCATTGCCGGTGCGGCCGCGAATTGCCAGCCCGCGCTGCCAGAAAAGCGCCGATTTGGCCGAATTGCCGAACCATGGTGCGGACGGCGGGACTTGAACCCGCATTCCCGGGGGGAGGCGGATTTTAAGTCCGCTGCGTCTACCGATTTCGCCACGTCCGCTTGGAGAGCCGCCCGGACCCTTAAGGCCGGCGGGCGACAGGTCAAGCGGCAGATCGCGTCATGCTTCGGTCTTGACGTTCAGCCGTTCGCGCATTTCCTTGCCCGGCTTGAAATAGGGCACGCGCTTGGCCGATACCGGCACCTGTTCACCGGTGCGTGGATTGCGCCCGGTTCGCGCGTCGCGCGATCGGGTGGTGAACGCGCCGAAGCCCCTCAGCTCGACCCGGCCCCCCGATGAAAGACGATCGACGATTTCCTTGAAGAAAAGATCGACGATCTTTTCGACTTCCTGAAGATTCAGCCCAGGATTTTCCTCGGCCAGTTTCTGGATCAATTCCGAACGGATCATTGGTTCACCAGCGCCCCTCTGCTGTACCCCGCGACCATGATAGAGATTCGGCAAGCCGTTGACAATCGGGCAGCAAGAAGATCGTTACGGAACGGCAAGGATCTGTCGCCCAGATATAGGAAAACCCGCCAGACCATGTCCGGCGGGTTCCCTATTTTCAGCAAAGTCCGACGAATATCAGGCTTCGTTCTTGGCCTTGAGCGCTTCGCCCAGAATGTCGCCCAGCGACGCGCCGCTGTCGGACGAGCCGTACTGCGCCACCGCCTGCTTCTCTTCGGCGATCTGCAGGGCTTTGACCGAGAAGGTCGGCTTCTTGGCGCGGTCGAAACCGGTCACCAGCGCGTCGAACTTCTGGCCGATCTGGAAACGTTCCGGACGCTGCTCGTCGCGGTCGCGGCCGAGATCGCTGCGCTTGATGAAGCCAGCGGCGCCATCTTCGCCAGCCTGGACTTCCAGGCCGCCGTCGCGGACTTCAAGGACAGTGACGGTCACGGTCTGGTTCTTGTTGAGACCAGCAGCCGCAGCGGAGGTGCCACCGGCGGCGGGGCCGCCACGCTCAAGCTGCTTCATGCCAAGGCTGATACGCTCCTTTTCGACATCGATGTCGAGAACGACGGCCTGAACCGTCTCACCCTTGCGGTGCAGCGCCAGCGCGTCTTCGCCCGAAATGCCCCAGGCGATGTCCGACATGTGGACCATGCCGTCCACGTCGCCATCGAGGCCGATGAACAGGCCGAATTCGGTCGCATTCTTGACTTCGCCCTCGACGGTCGAGCCAACCGGGTGACGCTCGGCAAAGCTGTCCCAGGGGTTAGAGATCGCCTGCTTGAGGCCAAGGCTGATGCGGCGCTTTTCGGGATCGACTTCCAGGACGATGACGTCGACTTCCTGGCTGGTCGAAACGATCTTGCCGGGGTGGACGTTCTTCTTGGTCCAGGACATTTCCGAAACGTGGACCAGACCCTCGATGCCGGGCTCCAGTTCGACGAACGCACCATATTCGGTGATGTTCGTGACGCGGCCCGACAGCTTCGCGCCGACCGGATATTTGGCGCTCGCGCCTTCCCACGGATCGCTTTCCAGCTGCTTCATGCCGAGGCTGATGCGCTGGGTGTCGCGGTTGATGCGGATGATCTGGACACGGACGGTGTCGCCGATGTTGATCATCTCGTTCGGGTGGTTGATCCGCTTGTAGCTGAGGTCGGTGACGTGCAGCAGGCCGTCAATGCCGCCCAGGTCAACGAACGCACCGTAATCGGTGATGTTCTTGACCACGCCTTCGATGATCTGGCCTTCGGCCAGCGTCTGGATGAGGCCGCTGCGCTGTTCGGCGCGGGTTTCTTCCAGGATGGCGCGACGCGACACGACGATGTTGCCGCGGCGGCGGTCCATCTTCAGGATCTGGAAGGGCTGCGGAATGTCCATCAGCGGGGTGACGTCGCGTACGGGGCGGATGTCGACCTGGCTGCCGGGCAGGAACGCAACGGCGCCGTCGAGGTCGACGGTGAAGCCGCCCTTGACGCGGCCGAAGATGACGCCTTCGACGCGGGCGTTTTCGGTGAATTCGCTTTCCAGCTTGTCCCAGGCGGCTTCGCGGCGGGCGCGGTCGCGCGACAGCATGGCTTCGCCATGGGCGTTTTCGACGCGGTCGACATAGACTTCGACTTCGTCGCCGACCTTGAGGTCAGCCTTCTGGCCCGGCGCGGCGAATTCGCGCAGCGGCACGCGGCCTTCGGACTTCAGGCCGACGTCGATCAGCGCCATGTCGTTTTCGATGCCGGTTACGGTGCCCTTGACGACGCGGCCTTCGAAGCCGCCGTCCTCGCCACCGAGGGAATCATTGAGCAGCGCGGCGAAATCGTCGCGCGAGGGGAATGCCGTAGAGGCCATTAAGTTATTCCTTCACTCGTCATTGCTGGCCAACCGGTTGTGTCCGATGGTCTTTGGCCAAACTACGTGACGGATCGGATATCCGGCACGTATCCAATGGGTTATGCGGCGGAACGCGCAAGCCGTGAAAAGCGAAAAGGGCGCCCGGACTCTCCGCGCGCCTTATCGGATCACGCCGGAGGCGCGACCTTCAAGCTGAGCGTCCACAAGCGCGATGGCCCGCTGGACGGCCGCGTCTATAGTCAAATCGCTGGTGTCTAGCAAGTCCGCGCCGTCGGCTTGCTTGAGCGGTGCGTGGTCGCGGCTCATGTCCCGCGTGTCGCGCGCCTGGATGTCCGCGATCAGGCTGTCCATGTCGGGATGGCCGCCGTGCGACAGCGCATCCTGAAAGCGGCGCTGGGCGCGTACCTGGACGCTGGCGGTCACGAAAATCTTGGCGTCGGCGTCCGGCGCGATCACCGTGCCAATATCGCGTCCGTCGAGGATCGCGCCGCCCGGCTGGGTCGCGAAATCCCGCTGCCGCTGGACCAGCGCGTCGCGCACGCTCTGATGCACCGACACGCGAGAGGCGAGGCTGCCCACGGCCTCGCTGCGCAGCGCGGGATCGGCTAGCGTTGCATCGTCGAAGCCGCAGGCGGCGAGCGCGTCATCCTCATGATCGGGATCGCCGCCAGCTTTCAGCACGGACAGGCCGACCGCGCGATAGAGGAGGCCGGTGTCGAGGACGGGCAGGCCGTAATGGTGCCCCAGCGCCTTGGCGATGGTGCCCTTTCCCGATGCGGCGGGGCCGTCGACGGCGACGATCATGGCGTCTTCCTCTTAATGCTGTTGTAGAGGCCCAGCAGCGCGATGGCCGTCCAGGCGATCTCCATCACCATCGATGCGAGATTGAAATGGACCGTCAGAGACCAGATCAGCAACAGCGCGCCCGCCAGATTGAGCAGGTTGAAGATGATGAAATTCATCGCCTTCGCCATATTGCTATAGGCATAGGCGATGATCGTTACGGTGCTGCCGAGCAGCCCGACGATATTGGCGAGGTCGAAGGTCATTCCATCGCGCCGAGCGACTGGAGCAGCGGCAGGAAGGTCGGAAAGCTCGTCGCCACCGGCCGCATGTCGTCGATGGTCACGCCATTCTTCGACACCAGGCCCGCGACGGCGAAACTCATGGCGATGCGATGGTCCAGCTTCGTCGCGATGGGGCCGCCCCCGGCCAGCGGCGCGCCGCCGCTGCCTTCGATGACAACGCCGTCCTCCAGTTCCTCGACCGCGACGCCGATGGCGCGCAGCCCTTCCGCCATGGTGGCGATACGGTCCGATTCCTTGACGCGTAGTTCCTCAAGGCCCCGGAACAGGCTGCGGCCCTCCGCCATCGCGGCGGCGATGAACGCGACGGGATATTCGTCGATCATGCTGGGCGCGCGCGCGGGGTCGGGCTCCACGCTCTTGAGCGACGATGCCGTGACGATCAGGTCGCCCACCGGCTCGCCGCCGACTTCGCGTGCGTTCACCACGTCTATGGACCCGCCCATTTCGCGCAGCAGGTCGATCAGGCCCGCGCGGGTCGCATTTAAACCGACATTGGCGATCGTCACGCGAGAGCCGGGCACGATCAGCGCCGCGACCATGGGGAAGGCGGCGGAGGAAGGGTCGCTGGGCACGATGATCTGCTGCGGCCGCAGTTCGGCTTCTCCGACCAGCGAGATGATACGCGTGCCGTCGCCTTCGATGTCCACGGTAAGGTCCGCGCCGAAGCCCTTCAGCATCCTTTCGCTATGGTCGCGGGTCGCGATCGGTTCGACCACGCGGGTGATGCCGGGGGTGTTGAGACCCGCCAGCAGGACCGCGGATTTGACCTGCGCCGAGGCGACCGGCAGGCGATAGTCGAGCGGGACGGCGGGGCAAGCGCCGCGCATGGTCAGCGGCAGGCGATCGCCGGGGCTGGTCATGAAGCTGGCGCCCATGCGGCTCAGCGGCTCGGTGACGCGCGCCATCGGCCGTTTGCTGAGCGAGGCATCGCCCACGAAGGTCGCGGTCAGGTCATGGCTGGCGAGCAGGCCCATGAGGAGGCGTGTGGAGGTGCCGCTATTGCCCATGTCGAGCGCGGTCTGCGGCTGGAGCAGCCCCCCGACGCCCACGCCATGGATGTGCCAGACGCCGTCCGCGTCCCGCTCTATGTCGGCGCCCATCGCCCGCATCGCCGCTGCGGTGGCAAGCACGTCCTCGCCTTCCAGCAGTCCTTCCACCCGGCTTTCACCGACAGCGAGGGCGGACAGCATGAGCGAGCGATGGGATATGCTCTTGTCCCCAGGCACGGCGACTTCGCCCGACAAGGGCGGGGCGGCCGTGAAAGTGCGGGGGGCGGGTTGATCGTTTGTCGGGGTCACGGGGCATCCGTTGTCATGGAACCGAAAAAATGCGAGCGGCTTTTGACAGCGCGGTTTGCCTATGGCAAGGCGCGCGACGTTTCGTGGCCGACAGCCGTTGCGCCGCGTGATTTCTATTTGATGATCAAGAAGGAACAGGCCGGACATGGTGAAGGCTGAATGGGGCACGAAGCGGACCTGCCCGAAATGCGCGACTCGCTTCTATGACCTGGGCAAGGACGATCCGGTCGTCTGCATCAACTGCAACACCGCCTGGGAGCCGGAGCCGGTGCTGAAGTCGAGGCAGCCGCTGCCCTATGAGGAAGTCGCGCCCAAGAAGGTGATCGAGACCGCGGACGGCGAGTTGGAGACGGCGGACGACGATCTGGACCTCGACATCGATGTCGATGATGACGGCGATTCGCCTGACAATGACGTGGATCTGGGCGGCGACGACGACCTGGGCGTGGACGCCGGCGGCGACGAGGACGAAGACAACTGAGTTATCATTTTCCGCTTGCCAACCGGATCGCCTGATCCTAGAGGCAGCGACCTCCGAAGCGCCGGACCCAAACGGCGCTTCGGGTTGGTGACGGGGCCTTAGCTCAGCTGGGAGAGCGCCTGCATGGCATGCAGGAGGTCAGCGGTTCGATCCCGCTAGGCTCCACCAATTTCGCCGAAACTGAAGCCGTCCGGGGGACGGCTTTCGGCGAAATTCCCGAGCGTAAGCGAGGGGTGCTGTGGGTTGAAGATCAACCTCGAACGGCGCTCTTCTGGTTGCGACGGAACCTCAAAATCAGGCCGACGGTCGTCACCGGACATGGCCTTGACCATATCGCCGTCCGCAACGGCGCGGATGGGGCCTTAGCTCAGCTGGGAGAGCGCCTGCATGGCATGCAGGAGGTCAGCGGTTCGATCCCGCTAGGCTCCACCATTCAGCTTAAGAGCAAGTAGCCGACAAGCATATTCCTTCTCGCCCCAGCGAGTTGCGAAGGTTTGCGATATTTCGAGCCATTCGCCTGATTTGCCCTGCCCATGGTTCTCGCCCATGCAGGAGCATTGGCACTCGTGCCCTTTGGCGTTCCAACACATCTCAGAGCATACTTCTTGCACTCTAAACGGCTGGATCACGTATAGCTTACCATATTTCTGTAGCAGTTGCTTCAGCAGGTCGTTGAACCATGCTGCAGGCACTTCCCAATATCGTCGCTTGTAATCAGCTTCTGGAATCGTGTGGCGGCCAGAGCGTATCCAGTGCCTTGTTTTAGCCATATCAGCGTAGCTGTTCCAGTTGCAGGGTAAGCGCAAGCGCGGTCTGCCGTCCTCTCGTCGAAGAAAGACTGGTATCTCAGCCTGGTTCCAAATCTTCTTTAGCCTGGCAGGGTCTTCCATAGGCAACCTCAAACCACGCTCACGAAACTGTCCATCACCCGCTTGCGGCCGGCGGTCTCGAAGTCGATCTCCAGCTTGTTGCCTTCGATCTCCGCCACCGTGCCGTAACCGAATTTCTGGTGGAACACCCGGAGGCCAACGGTCATGTCTTCGCGGCCCTTGTTGCCCAGCGATACCGCCGAGGCGCGGGCCTCCACGATGCGCACCGGTTCCCGGCTGAACTGGCCGGAGGATTGCGCCCGCTGCCAGCCCGGGCCGCGCCCCGTGCCGCGCGCGACATTGGCGAAGGGGTCGTCGCGTTCCGACCAGTTGGCGCGCCAGAGCGACGCGCCGCCGCTCATGCTGCTTTCCTCCTCGACATGCTCTGGCGGCAATTCGCCGACGAAGCGGGAGGGGATGGAGCTGGTCCACTGGCCGTAGATGCGGCGATTGGCTGCATGGAGGATGGTGCAACGCTTGCGCGCGCGGGTGATCGCGACATAGGCGAGGCGGCGTTCCTCCTCCAGGCTGTTGAGGCCGCCTTCGTCCAGCGCCCGCTGCGACGGAAAGATGCCTTCTTCCCACCCGGCGAGAAAAACATGGTCGAACTCCAGCCCCTTGGCGGCGTGGATGGTCATGATTGTGACTTTGCGCTCTTCGGCCTGCGCCTCATTGTCCATCACGAGGCTGACATGCTCCAGGAACGCGCCCAGCGTCTCATATTCCTCCATGGCGCGGGTGAGTTCGGCCAGGTTTTCGAGCCGGCCGGCGCTCTCGGTCGAACGCTCCGCCTGGAGCATGGCGGTATAGCCGCTCTCGTCCAGTATCTGCCGCGCCAGTTCGGCATGGGGGAGCTGCGCCGCGCGGTCGCGCCAGCGAGCGAGATCGCCGATGAAGGCGCCCAGCGAGCGGCGCGCCTGCGGCGTTAGTTCGTCCGTGTCGAGAATGCGCGCCGCTGCCAGCGTCAGCGGCACGCCTTGCGCGCGGGCGAGGCGATGAAGCTTCTCCACCGCCTTGTCGCCAAGTCCGCGCTTGGGCACGTTGACGATCCGCTCGAACGCGAGGTCGTCGGCGGGCTGGTTGACGAGGCGCAGATAGGCGAGCGCGTCGCGAATTTCCGCGCGCTCGTAGAAGCGGAAGCCGCCGACGATGCGGTAGGGCAGGCCGATCTGGATGAAACGGTCTTCGAACTCGCGGGTCTGGTGCTGCGCGCGGACGAGGATCGCGACTTCCTCAAGCGATGCACCGCTGCGCTCGATCGCCTCGATCTCCTCCCCGACGCGGCGCGCTTCTTCCGGCCCGTCCCATATGCCGACGACGCGCACCTTTTCGCCCACGTCGATGTCGGTCCAGAGCGTCTTGCCGAGGCGATTGCCGTTCTCCGCAATCACGCCGGACGCCGCGCCCAATATGTGGGGCGTGGAGCGGTAATTCTGTTCTAGCCGGATGATCTTCGCGCCCGGAAAGTCCTTTTCGAAGCGGAGAATATTGGCGACCTCCGCGCCGCGCCAGCTGTAGATGGACTGGTCGTCGTCCCCCACGCAGCAGATATTCTTGCGCTGCTGCGCCAGCAGACGCAGCCAGAGATACTGGCTGCTATTGGTGTCCTGATATTCGTCCACCATGATGTAGCGGAATTTCTGCTGATATTGCTCCAGCACGTCGCGATGCGTCTTCAGAATCGTGGGAACGTGCAGCAGCAAGTCCCCGAAATCGCAGGCATTCACGTCGCGTAGTCGTGCCTGGTAGGCGGCATAGAGCTTCTGCCCCTTGCCATGGGCATAGGCTTCCGCTTCGCCGGCACCCACCTCCGCCGGGGTCAGGCCCTTGTTCTTCCACTGGTCGATCAATCCGGCAAGCTGGCGGGCGGGCCAGCGCTTTTCGTCGACGCCTTCCGCCTGGATCAACTGCTTCAGCAGGCGAAGCTGGTCGTCGGTGTCGAGAATGGTGAAATTGGATTGCAGCCCGACCAGTTCCGCATGGCGGCGCAGCATCTTTGCGGCGATGGCGTGGAATGTGCCGAGCCAGGGCATGCCCTCCACCGCATCGCCGATCATCGCGCCGACGCGCGCGCGCATTTCGCGCGCGGCCTTGTTGGTGAAGGTGACGGCCAGGATTTCTGACGGCCATGCGCGGCGCGTGGCGATGAGATGGGCAAGCCGCGCCGTCAGCGCTGCCGTCTTGCCTGTGCCCGCTCCTGCCAGCACCAGGACGGGACCGTCCGTGGTCAGCACCGCTTCCCTTTGTGGCGGATTGAGTCCGCGCAGATAGGGCGGATCGTCGGGGGAAGGAGCGGGAAGGGTCATGACGGACAACTAGGGTCGAGAGAGTTCAGGGGCAAGGGCGAGGCGGGGGCGAGGCCCTTGCGGCGAAGGCTCTTCTATGAGAACAAAAGGCGAATCATGCAAGGAGAGGATGATGGCGACAGGTGGATGTCAATGTGGCGCGATCCGCTATGAGGCGACAGGCGAGCCGGCCTACAGCGCCTTGTGCCATTGCGCCGATTGCCGCAGGAGCGCCGGGGCGCCGATGGTGGGATGGGCGCTGTTTCCGGAAGAAGGCGTGACGATCACGGGTGAACCGGCGCAGTACCAGTCGTCCGAACATGCGACGCGTCATTTCTGCGGCACCTGCGGCACAGGCCTGTTCTACACCAACCCTGCGGTGTTCCCGGGATCGATCGACATACAGACGGGCAGCCTGGACGATCCGGCTTCGCTTCCGCCACAGGCGCACATCCAGATGGCCGAAGCCGCGCCGTGGATGGACAGGGTGTCCGACCTGCCGAAATATGACCGCTATCCGGAAGGACCGTCCGGCTAGCCGTCGCGGGTCAGGCACATCCGGTCGCCGGCATAAGGAACGACAAGGCTATCCTTCTTGTTCTATCCCTCGCCTGAGCGGGCATAAGGGGCAGAACATAGGAAAGGATGATCCCGATGCGCGCATTCCTCTTGGCAAGCGCCGCCCTCCTGAGCATTTCCACCGTTGGCAGCGTGGCCGTGGCGCAGGGCGCGCCGGCTGGACAGCCGCCCGCCGATGCCGCCGCTCCACCGACCGGCAGCGATCCCAGCGCGATGCCCGCACAGCCCGCCAATCCTGGCATGGGCACGCCTGGTACGCCAGGCTCGCCCGCCATGCCCAGCCCCCCGGCGGACCCCAATACGGGCCAGCCGACCGGTGCCGTGCCACCGCAAACCGGCATGGTTCCCGCGCCTGCGGACGCACCGCGCGACCCGGCGGCTCCAATGGGTTCGGCGAACAATCCCGTCACCGTCGGCGGCAACATGACGCCGCCGCCGACCGAAACCAAGGATTATCCCCTGTGTTCGCGCACGGTTCAGGACAGCTGCGTCAATCCCGGCGAGGCTCGCAAGGCGCGCGCACGCCGCTGATCCGCTGAGCGGCGTCAAATGAGAAAGGGCGGCTCCCGTTGGGCCGCCCTTTGTCGTTCACGCTGGCGTAGCGTTCATTCTTCCGCCCTCAGCAGCGTGAGCCGCGCCTTTCCGACATCGCGGACCGCATCGATGGCGAACCCCTTTACCGCGACATCTTCCCGCCGGTCGGTTTCGATGCTGATCCAGGTCGCAGCCGTCGTCCATCCCAATCGCGCCAGCTTGCCGAGCGCCACCTGGCCCGCGCAGCTTTGATAGGGCGGGTCCATGAAGATGAGGTCGAGCGGCTTGCCCGCCGGACCGAGGGACAGGACGCTGCCGGCGCGAATGTCCGGGCGAATGCCCAACCGGTCGCCATTGGCGCGGATCGCATCCAGCGCTGCCTTGTCCTGCTCCACGAACAGGCAGGATGCCGCGCCGCGCGACAATGCCTCGAACCCCAGCGCGCCCGATCCTGCGAAAAAATCGCCCACGGACAGGCCTTCGAACGATCCCAGCCGGCTGGTCAGCATGGAAAAGAGCGTTTCCCGCGTCCGGTCGCCGGTCGGACGGGTGGCGTCCCCCTTTGGCGCAACGAGCGGGCGGCCGCGCCACTGGCCGGATATGATCCTCATTTCGCCACCGCCTTCAGGCTGTTGCGGAACTGGATCAGGTCGTGCTGGCGCACTTCGTCCACCGCGCCGGCGGCCATATCGCCGAGCACGAAGGGACCGTAGGCGGTGCGGATCAGCCGGTTGACCTTGAGACCCAGATGTTCGAGCACCCTGCGGACCTCGCGGTTTTTTCCTTCGGTCAGCGTCATTTCTATCCATTGGTTGCGGCCGGTGCGCCGCTCCAGATTG
Organism: Sphingobium olei; assembly: GCF_042678845.1. NCBI lineage: Bacteria > Pseudomonadati > Pseudomonadota > Alphaproteobacteria > Sphingomonadales > Sphingobiaceae > Sphingobium > Sphingobium olei. The sequence continues at coordinate 74,216 of NZ_JBHTLS010000009.1, forward strand.
GCCTCGATCGGGCCGTAGCGGATGCCGTCGATCTCGAGGCCGTCGAACAGATCTTCCAATTGCTGCTGGCTGACCTCGCCAAAGGCGCGGGCGCGGTAGGTGCGCGGCACGCCGGTGGCGGGCAGCTCCATCTGGCGCTTGAAGCCGCCATCGGTGGTCAGCAGCAGCAGCCCTTCGGTATTCATATCCAGCCGCCCGATGGGCATCACCCGCGGCAGGCCTTCGGGCAACCGGTCGTAGATGGTCGGCCGGCCGGCCGGATCGCGCTCGGTCGTGAGGCAGCCGGTCGGCTTGTGGAAGAGGAACAGGCGCGCGGGCGCAGGCGCGGCGACCGTTACGCCATCGACGGTGACGCCATGAAGCGAGGTAAGCAGTGTCGCGGGCGTGTCCAGCGCGATGCCGTCCTTCGCGACCCGGCCTTCCTCGATCATGCGCTCCACTTCGCGGCGGGACGCGACGCCCGCGCGGGCCAGCAATTTGGCGATGCGTTGCGGTTCGTTCCGGTCTGGCGGATTTTTCGCTGCTGCGGCGCGCGCGGGATGCGGGTTTGCAGTGCCCGGTGTCGCCGGCTTTTCGCGAGCAGATTTGCGGGCCGTGTCGGGACGGTCGCGCTCGCCGGGGCGCGCGGTGCCGGGACGGCCGGATGCACGCTTCTGGTCAGCGCGATCGGGGCGCGGGCGGTCAGTTCGGGCGCGGCCTGGATGCCCATCGGCCTGCGCTGCGTCGCGTTTGCCGCGGGACGACGTCGCGTCGCGCCCATCCGCAGCCTTGCCGCCGTCCGGCTTCCTGCCGGGGCCACCCGGACGTTTCGGGTCGCCGGGGCCACCCCGGCGCGGCGGTCCGGATTTTTTCGGCGGTTCCACGAGTCGATTCCTTTTCTTGGCGACTGGCCATTCCCATATGGGTGAAAAGCCAGCATCAGGCTGAAATGTGCAACGTCGGCGCTTGAGTGAGCGGCTTGTGGCGAACGGGCGGCAACCCAGCGCACATCCCCGGCGTTTCACCGGGTGCATGGCGGATACAGGGCGGACTTGGCAAATGTTTTTCGGGCTGTTGAAACAGGAACCGACCACGCCAAAGCGGCGCGCCAACATCCGTACCGTCCTGATCGTGGAGGACGAGCCGCTGGTCGCCTTCGACAATGAACATGCGCTCGAACAGGCGGGCTATCGCATCGCGGCGACCGTCAACGACTATGACCATGCGGTGCGAGTCATCGATGAGGGCGGGGTTGATCTCGTCATCGCGGATGTAGGCCTGCATGGCGAGCGCAACGGGATCGACGTGGCGCGCCATGCCGCCTCTCGCGCCTTGCCGGTCCTGTTCGTGACGGGCCGCTGCCCCGGCGATGCACGCGCCATCGCCATGGGGTGCCTGGCGAAACCCTATGCGCCGCGAGACCTGATCGCGTCGATCGTCGTCATCGACGCCCTGTTGCGGGGCGTGCGCCGTCCCAAACTGCCGTCGGGGCTAAGTCTGTTCGCCGCTGGAAGCTGATCGCGGTATTGGGCGCTTGCCTGCTGCGTCGCAGGCCATATGGTGACGCGATCAACGCCATCGGGGACGCGCATTTTCATGACCGACGCCACGCAGGGAAGCCGTAGCTGGCAGGGTCCGGTGAAACCCTATGTCGAAAAGGCCCCGCTGGCGGCGTTCTTCCTAGGGGTATCGTCCGGCTTTCCCTATGCGATGATCGGTGCGACATTAACGACCCGACTGGCACAGGACGGGATCGACAAGAAGGCGGTCACCGCCTTCACCCTCGCCTTCCTGGTCTATAATCTCAAATGGCTGTGGGCGTGGGTGGTGGATGGCGTCCGCTTGCCAGTGATCGGCCGGCTGGGCCAACGCGTGTCCTGGCTGCTGCTGGCAGGCGTGCTGGTGATGGCGGCGGTGGTCAATCTGGCGCTGGTGGATCCCACGACCAGCCTCATGCAGACGGCCTATGCAGCCGTGCTGGTGGGCGCGGCCGGCGCGACCTACGACATCGTCATCGACGCCTATCGCATCGAGGTGCTGAAGCCGGAGCAACTTGGCGTCGGTTCGGGCATGTCGCAATATGGCTGGCGCATCGGTTCGGTCGCGGCGGCCTCGCTTGCGCTGGTTCTGGCGGCGCGCATCGGATGGCAGGGAGCTTATCTCGCCTGCGCCGTCTTCGCATTGCCGGCGATGTTGACCGGGCTGCTGCTGGGCGAACCGGAGCGGCATCGCGATCCTACCGGACGGCGCGGCGTGGGCGAAGTGTGGCAGTCGATGGCGGGACCACTTGTCGAATTCTTCCGCCGGCGGGGCGCGTTTCTGGTGCTGCTGTTCATCCTGCTGCACAAGATCGGCGATACGTTGGCGAACCTCACTTTTCGCCTGTTGTTCGACGATCTGGGCTACACCAACGACGAGATTGCCATTTATGACGTCGGCATCGGCTTCTGGGCCTATCTGCTCGGGATCTTCGTGGGCGGGGTGCTTTATGCGCGGATGGGCATGAAGCGATCCGTGCTGCTCAGCCTCGTCCTGATGGGCGTGTCCAATTTCAGCTTCGCCGCGCTGGCCGCCCTGGGGAAGAGCAATTGGGGCATGGCGGGCGCCATCGGGTTCGAGAATTTTGCGAGCGGCATCGGCGGCGTTACCGTCGTCGCCTATTTCTCGGCGCTTTGCGACCTGCGCTTCACCGCCGCGCAATATGCGCTGATCTCGGCAGCGGCGAGCATCGTCGGACGGTTCCTGACCGGTACGACCGCTGGCGCGCTGATCGAGCGGTTCGGCTATGTCGATTTCTACCTGCTCACCACGGCGCTGGCGGCGCCGGGCATCCTGCTCTTCTGGCTGATGATGCGCGCTGGCCTGATCGACGCGAGTGTGGGAACGGCGGCGACGGAAACCGCCGATCAGCCGGCATAAAGATCGAGCGGGCGGCCGAGGTCGGCATGGGCCTGCGCGACGGCCTGGAGGCAGGTGAGCGCGCCGAGCGCATGGTCATTGCCGAGCAGGGCGCTGACCTGTTCATAGGCGCTGTTCGGATCGCGTAGCGCGATGCCGGCCGCCTGCATCAACAACCCTTCGTCCGCCGTCATCCGCGCGCAGCAGCATGGCGCGACCAGAATCTTGCGGCTGGATACGCGCGCAAGTTCCAGCATCATCGCGCGCATCAGGATGAGGGGGCGGCGGTAGCTGCGGCCGAACGCGCCAAGCATGGCGTTGGCGGCGTGCGCATCGTTGACGCCGCTGCTCGCCATGCGGCGCATGACGAACAGGAACAGCCGGTTGCCATAGCCGCCCGGCATTGGCCGGGGCAGATCGAGGGGGGACGTCTCTCCATAGGCCATAGAATCGCGCCTTTCTGCGTTAGTCGTGTACGCAGAATAGGCTAATGCGAGTCAGTCGCAAGTAAATTCAGTCGGGCATCTGCTCGTTGAGCCTGAGCACTTCGCCCGCGAGGTAAAGCGAGCCGCCGATCAGCAATTTAGGCGTCGGATCGCCTTGGGACGCCGCATCTGCCGCGACGGAATGGACAGCTGCGGCCGGCGTGTTATGCGCCGTGCAGCCGATGCCCCATCGATCCGCCACGGCCGTAAAGCGTGCCGGCGGATGATGGTCATGACCGGGCACTGGCAGCGCATGGATGTGGACCACCTTGCCCGCAAAAGGCGCGAGGAAGCTGTCTACTTCCTTGTTCGCCAACATGCCGATGATGAGGTGCAGCGGCTGCCCTTCCAGCCGGTCGTCGGTGAAATAGGCGGCGATCGCTTCGCCCGCGGCGGCATTGTGACCGCCGTCGAGCCAGGCGGTGGCACCGTGAGGAAGGGGCGCCAGCAGCGGGCCGCGCTCCAGCCGCTGGAGCCGGGCGGGCCAGTGCGCCCACAGCGGAGCGGCCTTGAGCGCGGCTTCAGGCAGCGGCACCGCCTGTTGATGGCGAAGCATGGCGAAGGCCAGCGCGGCATTCTGCACCTGATGCGCGCCGGCAAGGCGGGGCAGCGGCGTGTCCAGCCGTCCGAACCGATCTCGATAATGCAGCCGATCACGATAGGCCGCGGCGTCCCAATCGTCACCCTGGCCGATCCAGTCCGTACCGGCTCTCGCGACCGCATCGATCATCACGGGGTGCAGCATGTCGGGATAACGCTGCGTCACCAGCGGCGCGCCGGCCTTCGCGATACCTGCCTTTTCGGCGGCGATCTTCTCCAGCGTGTCGCCAAGGAACGCCTGATGATCGATCCCCAATTGCGCGATGCCGCAAACGACCGGGTCGACCAATATGTTCGTCGCGTCGAGGCGTCCGCCAAGTCCCACTTCGACGATGCAGGCGTCCGCCCGATGTTCGGCGAAGGCGAGAAAGGCGGCGGCGGTCGTCACCTCGAAGAAGCTGGCGTTCACGTCCTCCGCGATGTCCAGCACGCGTTCCAGATAGCGGGCAAGCGGGGCGTTCTCGATCAACGCGCCCGCTATGCGGATGCGTTCGTTGAAGCGGACGAGATGGGGGGAGGTGAAGACATGGACCTGTTTGCCATCCGCCTCCATCGCGGCGCGCAGGAAAGCGCAGGTCGATCCCTTCCCATTAGTGCCGGCGACATGGAAGACGGGAGGGAGGGCGCGATGCGGGTCGCCGAGCCGCTCCAGCAGCCGGGAAATCCGCTCCAGGCCCAATATGTCCGCGCCGGGGGAGAGGGACCAGAGTCGGTCGAGTTGCGCCTGAACCTCAGGGTCGTCCGAAACGGCGTGGTCGGCCATGGCGCGCGTGTCCCCCGGTGGCGCGGTTCGACGTGGGTCAGGCGGCGACGCGCGGCGTCAGATAGCCGATGACGCGCGCCAGCGTATCGCGCAAGTCGCGGCGATGGACCACCATGTCGAGCATGCCGTGCTCCAGCAGATATTCGGCGCGCTGGAAGCCTTCGGGCAGCTTTTCGCGGATCGTGCTTTCGATCACGCGCTGGCCGGCGAAGCCGATCAGGGCATTGGGCTCTGCGATCTGGATGTCGCCCAGCATGGCGTAGCTGGCGGTGACGCCGCCCGTGGTCGGATCGGTCAGGACCACGATATAGGGCAGGCCGGCCGCATGCAGCTTCCGGATGGCGACGGTGGCGCGGGGCATCTGCATGAGGGACAATATGCCCTCCTGCATCCGCGCGCCGCCGGCGGCGGTGAAGATGACATAGGGGCATTTGTGCGCGATCGCGTCATTGACGCCCTGGATGAAGGCCGCGCCTACGCCCATGCCCATCGATCCGCCCATGAAGCCGAAATTCTGCACGCCCATGACCAGCGGCACATCGTCGATCGCACCGCGCGCGTTGATGAGCGCATCCTGATCCCCAGTCGACTGACGGGCGGCCTTGATCCGGTCGGGGTAGCGCTTCGTATCGCGGAACTTGAGCGGGTCTTCCTGCACCTGGGGCGTTGGCAGCAGGATGAAGCCGGCGTCCAGTATCTGCTCGAACCTGTCGTTCGGGCCGATGCGGCCATGATGGTCGCAGCGCGGGCAGACGGAGAGATTTTCTTCCCATTCCTTGATGAAGATCATCTCCATGCAGGACGGGCATTTGTGCCACAGCGTCTCGGCGGTGGTTTCCTTCTTGGCGATGAAGGGAAGGGCGTTGCGAACGCGGTTGATCCAGCTCATGCGGCGGTCTCCTGGGTTCGGTGGGTGAGTGCGCCGGAGAGCGACGCGACGAATTGCTGGATGAAGGGAGCGGCGGCGTCACCATGGCTGCCGACGATATCGACGATGGCAGAGCCTACGACCACGCCATCGGCGACGCGGCCGATCGCTGCCGCCTGTTCGGGGGTGCGGACGCCGAAGCCTACTGCGATCGGCAGGTCCGTGGCTGCCTTGAGCTTTTCGACCGCCATCTCGATCGATGCCTGCGCCGCCTGCTGCTTGCCGGTGATGCCGGCGACGGCGACGTGATAGAGGAAACCGCTCGCGCCATTTAGCACGGCGGGCAGGCGCGCGGCGTCGGTGGTCGGGGTCGCGAGGCGGACGAGATGGACGCCGGCCGCGCGCAGGGCCGGGCCGATCTCGGCATCCTCTTCGGGCGGCACGTCGACGCAGATGACGCCATCGACACCGGCCGTCCGGCATTGATCGGCGAACCAGTCCGCGCCGCGCACCTGCATCGGATTGGCATAGCCCATCAGGATCAGCGGCGTGTCGGGATGGCGCGCGCGAAAGTCGGTGGCGAGGGCGAACACATGCTTCGTCTTCGTGCCTGATCCAAGGCTACGCAGGTTGGCGAGTTCGATCGCCGGACCGTCCGCCATCGGATCGGTGAAGGGCATGCCAAGCTCGATGATGTCCGCTCCGCCCTCGACCAGAGCATCCAGTATGGCGGGCGTGGACGCCACGTCGGGGTCGCCGGCGGTGACGAAGGTGATGAGCGCGGCGCGGCCCTGCGCCTTGCAGGCGGCGAAGCGGGTGGAGAGGCGGTCCATCACATCTCCACTCCCAGCGCGTCGGCCACGGTGAAGATGTCCTTGTCCCCACGGCCCGACAAGTTGACGACGATGATCTTGTCCGCGTCCAGCGTCGGCGCGACCTGCTCGGCGGCGGCGATGGCGTGGGCGGATTCGAGGGCGGGGATGATGCCTTCCAGCTTCGACAGCGTCTGGAAGCTCTCCAGCGCCTCGTCATCCCTGATCGGCAGATATTTGACCCGGCCGATCTCATGCAGCCAGCTATGTTCCGGGCCTATGCCGGGATAGTCCAAACCGGCGGAGATGCTGTGCGCCTCCGTGATCTGGCCGTCCTCGTCCTGCAGTAGATAGGTACGGTTGCCGTGCAGGATGCCGGACGCGCCGCCCGCAAGTGATGCTGCGTGCTTCTTGTCGAGACCTTCGCCCGCCGCCTCGACGCCGATCATCGCGACTTCCGGGTCGTCGAGGAAGGGGTGGAACATGCCGATCGCGTTTGAGCCGCCGCCGACCGGCGCGATCAGCATATCGGGCAGGCGGCCTTCCGCCTCCAGCATCTGCGCGCGGGTTTCCTTGCCGATCACCGACTGGAAATCGCGCACCAGCTCTGGGTAAGGATGCGGACCGGCGGCGGTGCCAATGATGTAGAATGTGTCGTGCACGTTCGACACCCAGTGCCGCAGCGCGTCGTTCATCGAATCCTTGAGCGTCGAAGAGCCCGAGTGGACCGGGATCACTTCCGCGCCCAATAGCTTCATGCGGAACACGTTGGGCTTCTGCCGCTCGACATCCTTTGCGCCCATGAAAATCTTGCATTCCATGCCGAACAGCGCCGCCACGGTCGCGGTGGCGACGCCATGCTGGCCCGCGCCCGTTTCCGCGATCACCTTCTTCTTGCCCATGCGGCGGGCGAGCAGCGCCTGGCCGATGCAGTTGTTGATCTTGTGCGCGCCGGTATGGTTGAGTTCCTCGCGCTTCAGGTAGATTTTCGCGCCCTTGCCGGGCTCCGCCTTCGCGCGTAGCGCCTCGGTTAACCGGGCTGCATAATAAAGCGGGTTGGGGCGGCCGACATAGCTGCGGAGCAGTTCCGTAAATTCTTCATCAAACGAGCGATCGGCCTTGGCGGCCTTATAGACCTTCTCCAGTTCCAGGATCAGCGGCATCAGCGTTTCGGCGACGTAGCGGCCGCCAAAGGAGCCGAAATGGCCGCTTGCGTCGGGCTGGCTGCGAAGGCTGTTCGGCAGGGTGATGCTGTCGGTCATGATGTTCGATCTTTCAAAGACATAAATGGGCGTTCGCTTCGGATTGCGGAAGCGATCAGCGCCATCGTCCTTCGATGCGCATGGTGTGAATGTGCGGCGTCAACATGCCGACACCGCTTTGCAGAAGGCCATGATCTTGTCCACACTCTTGATGCCCGGCGCGTCCTCTATGCCCGAAGAGACATCGACCAGGGGCGCGCCGGTCAGGCGGATCGCTTCGCAGACGGTTTCGGCCGACAATCCTCCCGACAGGCCCCAAGGCGCGGTGATCGATAGGCCACGAAGCAGCGTCCAGTCGAACCGGAGGCCCATGCCACCCGGCAGCGTGCCGGGCGGCGTCTTTGCATCGAACAGCAGCAGGTCGGCCGCGCCCACATAGGCTTTGGCTGCGTCTATGTCGGCACTGGTCTTGACCGATATGGCCTTCCAGACCGGAAGGCCGGAAAGCCGCCGGACGGCGGCGACCCGCTCAGGGCTTTCACTGCCATGGACCTGTAGCGCCGTCAGCGCGCCGATGGCCGTCAATCGTGCAATCTGGTCGTCGTCTGGATCGACCAGCACGGCGACCCGCGCGACATGGGACGGGACGGGTGCGGCGAGCGCCCTGATCTGTTCCGGCTCGACATGGCGCGGACTTTTGGGGAAATGCACGAAGCCGAGATGGGTCGCACCCGCGCGCACGGCGGCGCCGACCGTTTCCGGCGTCGAAAGGGCGCACATCTTGATCGCGAGTCGGGACATGGCTGCGCGCTTTAGACGGGAAAGCGGATCAAGTCACATCATGTCCGGGCATGGTCAGGTCCATGTCGTGCAGCGCCAGCCATTGGTCGGCATGGGCGATGCAGGCGTCCCCCAGATAGCGGTCCAGCGTGGCGACGATGTCGGCATCCGTCATATGGCGCGGATCGAGCGGGGGGTGCCAATGCAGGGCGAAATGCGGTCCGCTGGTGCGTACGAGGTAGAAGGGCAGGAATTGCGCGCCGACCTTTCGCGCGAGGCGCAAGGCGATCGACAGATTGCCCGAGGGTTCGAGCGGGCGGCCGAAGGTGGGGAACCAGACCTGCCGGTCGCGCCGTTCGTCCGCGAGGATGTAGAGGGTGGCGCGATCCTTCTGCGTCAGATGCTTGAGCACGCCGCGCGCCGCACCCTCGCCGCCGATCGCTTCGCCCATATAGCTTGAGCGGGCCTTCTTGAGCTGCGCCGCAATCTTCGGATCCTCCGGGTCTTCATAGACGCCGAGGCCCGGCCGGTCGGTCGACCATTTGATATGGGCGGCCAGCAAATCCCAATTGCCCAGGTGACAGGTGAAGGCGATCATCGGGCCGGGGCCGTCCAGAACCTGCTGGTAGCCTTCCTTGTCGATCACCGTCACATGCGCGTCGTTCACCAGCCGATCGATATTGGCGAGTTCGGCCATGGTGCGGCCGATGTTAACCCAGCGACGCGTCAGGATCGCCTCCCGCTCGGCCTCTGAAAGGTTGGGGCGCAGGATGGCGAGGTTTGTGCGGGCGCGGGCGTCGCGCAGCTTCATGGTGCGCCGCGCGACGTTGGCGGAGAGCCATCCGCCGAGCCAGGATGCCGGGCCGGCGGGCAGATGCCGCATCAGCGCGAAGAGAAAGGGGTTGGAGAGCATCGCATGAGCGTCATACAGGAGCAGGCGAGGCGGTAAAGGGCGTGACGCTGACGATGATATGGGTTTGGGCGATCCTTCAGGCGCTGACCGTGGCTGGCGTGCTGAACTATTGGCGGCACTTGCCCAGGGATCGCAAGGTCGAAGCGCCGGAAGGGGCGGTCGTGATCCTCAGCCTGCGGGACGAGTGGGATGGCGGCGCGGACCTGATCGCGCGGCTGCAGGGGCAGTGCGCGCCGTTTCGGCTATTGCTGGCGACTTCGGGTACGTGTCCGGCGGCCGAGGCCCTGGGGGCGCGGGAGCCGGATCGGGTTCAGGTGGTCGCGGCGGGCGTCGCCACCGACGAAGGGCAGAAGGTGCACAAGCTGCGCGCGGCCCTGCGCGCCTTGCGGCCGGAGGATCGCTGGCTGGTCTTCATCGACGCCGACATTGCGCCGCCGGAGCGGCTGGTGGGGCGGCTGCTCTTCCCGCTGGTGCGGGGAAAGGCGGACATTGCGACCGGATACCGGCTGCTGCTGCCGCAGGGGTGGGGCATGGCGGCGCTGGTCGGCGCGGTCGAGATGCAGCTGGCGACTCTGCCCCGTTCGCCCAGCGCGACGATGCCGTGGGGCGGCGCGATGGCGATGAGCCGGGACGTGGCGGAGCGGCTCGATCTGGACCAGGTGCTGGCGGGCAGGCTGTCCGACGACATGAGCATCGGCCTTGCAGGCTGGCGAGCGAAGCTGCGGCTGCGGCCGGTGCGCGACCTGCTTGTGGCAAGCCCGATTGGCGGCAGCGGGCTGCTGGGCTTCGGGGTGCGGCAATATCGGCATATCGTCACGAACAGTGCGGGCATGTGGGCGCTGGCGACTGGAGTCGTTGCAGTGCAAGCAGCGGGCTGGCTGTGGGCGCTGGGCTGGGGCGGCTGGAGTGCAGTGGCGATTGGCTATGGCGCGGCGTGGGTCAGGGCAGGCGTGCGGTCGCGGATCATCGGTTCGGCAGTGGAGCCGGATCAGGCGCGGTTGGCGCGGCGTTCGCTGCTCTGGGACACGGCCGCGCCGTTCGTGGTATCGTGGGCGCATCTGGCGGTGCAACTGGCTGCCGCGACATCCCGCCGCATCCGCTGGGGCGGGTGGAATTATGTGGTAAGGCGGGGGCGGGTCATCCGCATGACGCGCGCTTAACTTCGCACATTTCCCGTACATCTTGACATTTCGATGCGCGGATAGGAAATTTGGTTTCCTATCAAATACTTCTATCGAATTTTATAGCATAGGTGGCAAGAGACGGACAGAGTGGGATTAGAAACCGGCGGGGAACAGATGCCATCCATCATCACCGATGCGCAGCACCACCTTGCCCGCTACCGCGCTCATCGGCAGATCGGCATAGAGGTGGGGGAAGAGCGCGCCGCCGCGCGACACCTCCCACTTCACCTTCTCTCCGAAAGGCGCGAGGTCGATCATCAGCATGACCAGCCTGTCCTGTCCGGCGAAATGTTTGGCGACCGTTTCCGCCGCCTGGTCGCGGGTGGACATGTGGATATAGCCGTCCGCAAGATCGACCGGCGCGCCCTTGAACACACCGTCCGCCTTGAACTGCGCATATTGATCGGCGGTCAGCACCTTATAGGCGAAGAGATCGCTCACGCTTCGCCGCTGTCCACTTCGCTGTCCGCCCCATCATCTGCTGCATCGCTCTCTTCGATCTTCGCGGCGCTCACTACATGCTCATTGTCTGAGACGTTGAACAGGCGGACGCCCGCCGAGTTGCGGCCGATGACGCGCAGGGAATCAAGGCCCATGCGGATCAGCTTCGCCTGGTCGGTGACGAGCATGAGCTGATCCGCGTGTGTCGCGGGGAAGCTGGCGACGACCGGCCCGTTGCGGGCGATATTGTCGATGTTGGTGATGCCTTGGCCGCCGCGTCCGGTGCGGCGATATTCATAGGCCGAGGACAGCTTGCCATAGCCGTTGGCGCAGACGGTCAGGATGAACTGCTCGGCTTCCTGCATATGCGCGAACATCTCGCGGTCCTGCATCTCGCCGTCCTTCTCGGGCTTCCACGGGGCGAAGCGGAGATATTCCTCGCGCTGTTCGGCGTCCGCGCCGGAGCGGTGCAAGACGGACAACGAGATCACCTCGTCCTTGTCGGCCAGCTTCATGCCGCGCACGCCGGTGGAGTTGCGGCTCTGGAATTCGCGCACATCCTCCGCCTGGAAACGGATCGCCTTGCCCTGACGCGTGGCGAGCAGAACGTCGTCGCTTTCGTCGAGCAGGGCGACGCCGATCAGCCGGTCGTCCTCATCCTCGCCCTCGAACTTCATGGCGATCTTGCCGTTGGACGGCACGTTGGCGAAGGCGTCCATGCTGTTGCGGCGCACGGACCCCTTTGCCGTCGCGAACATGACGTGAAGCTTGCCCCAGTCCGCCTCGTCCTCGGGCAGCGGCAGGACAGTGGAGATGGTCTCGCCGGGGCCGAGCGGCAGCAGGTTGATCATAGGCCGCCCGCGTGTCGCCGGGCCACCTTCGGGCAGGCGCCAGACCTTGAGGCGATAGACCTTGCCGGCGGTCGAGAAGAACAGAACCGGCGTGTGCGTGGACGTCACGAACAGTTCGGTGACGGCGTCCTCGTCCTTGGTCGCCATGCCGGAGCGGCCCTTGCCGCCGCGCGCCTGCGCCCGGAAGGTGTCGAGCGGGGTGCGCTTGATATAGCCCTGCATGGTCACCGTGACGACCATTTCCTCGCGTTCGATCAGATCTTCGTCCTCGATGCCATCGGCGGCGGCCGTGATCTCCGACAGGCGCGGGGCGGCGAACTCGCTCTCGATCGCCTCGAACTCCTCGCGCATCACCGCGTAGAGTTTCACCCGGTCCGCGAGGATGGCCAGATATTCGGCGATGGCTTCGGCCAGTTCGGCCAGTTCCTTGCCGATCTCATCGCGACCGAGTGCGGTCAGACGGTGCAGGCGCAGGTCGAGGATGGCGCGGACCTGAATGTCGGACAGCTTGTAGCTGTCGCCGGTGACTTTGGTCTCGATCGCTTCGACCAGGCGGAGATAGGGCGCGATTTCCCCGATGGGCCATTCGCGCGCCAGCAGCGCCTCGCGCGCTTCGGCGGGGCTGGCCGATCCGCGGATGATCTTCACCACTTCGTCCAGGTTGGTGACGGCGACGACGAGACCGAGCAAGATGTGCGCCCGGTCGCGCGCCTTGTTCAGCTCATATTTCGTCCGCCGGGTGATGACCTCCTCGCGGAACTTGATGAAGGCCTCGATAATCTCGCGCAGGCCCAGCAGTTCAGGGCGACCGCCGCGAATGGCGAGCATGTTGGCGGGGAAGCTCGACTGCGCGGGCGTGTTGCGCCACAGCTGGTTGAGCACGACTTCGGGCGTCGCATCGCGCTTCAGATCCATGACGATGCGCACGCCTTCGCGGCTCGATTCGTCGCGGATGTCGCTGATGCCCTCGATCCGCTTGTCCTTGGCGGCTTCGGCGATCTTTTCGACCAGGCCCGACTTGCCGACCTGGTAGGGGATGGCGGTGAGGACAATCGACCGGCGGTCGCCGCGTCCTTCCTCCACATCGTGGCGCGCGCGCATGATGATGGAGCCACGCCCGGTGTGATAGGCGCTGCGCGCGCCGGACTGGCCAAGGATCAGCGGGGCGGTCGGAAAGTCGGGGCCGGGGACGATCTGGATCAGTTCGTCGGTGGTGATGCCGGGATTGTCGATATAGGCGAGGCAGGCGCGCAGCACCTCGCCCAGATTGTGCGGCGGGATGTTGGTTGCCATGCCGACCGCGATGCCGCCTGCGCCGTTGACCAGCAGGTTGGGGAAGCGGGCCGGCAGCACCTGCGGCTCGTTTTCCGAGGCGTCGTAGTTGGGTGTGAAATCGACCGTATCCTTGTCGAGATCTTCCAGCAGGGCGTTCGCCACCTTGGCGAGGCGCGCTTCGGTGTAGCGCATCGCGGCCGGCGGGTCGGGGTCCATCGATCCGAAATTGCCCTGACCGTCGATCAGCGGCACGCGCATCGACCAGTCCTGCGTCATGCGCGCCAAGGCGTCGTAGATCGAGCTGTCGCCGTGCGGGTGATATTTACCCATGACCTCACCGACGAGGCGGGCGGACTTGCGATAGGGCCGGTTGTAGACGAAGCCTGATTCCTGGGCGGAGAAGAGAATGCGGCGATGCACCGGCTTCAGCCCGTCGCGCACGTCCGGAAGGGCGCGGGCGACGATGACGGACATGGCATAGTCGAGATAGCTGGTCTTCATCTCCTCGACGATGGAGATGGGGCTGATGTCCGAAGGGTCGGCGAGGACGGTCTCGTCGGTCAATGCGATTCTCTTTTTTTGGATGAATGTGCCTTTGTCCCATCCCTAGCGAAGCGAAACAAATCTGTCACCCCTCGCGCGCGTACGCGCGCCTGCGCGCGCCGCCAAGGCGGTGCATGGGGCTGCCGGAACGAAGCCCGCGCATAACGGTTGCAAAACATGCCGGAATAGGCTTGTTCAAAGCCCGTTCACGCGCCGGCCCCTAATCGGCGCAGCAACCCCTTGAAAGGTCGCCTGGTCCCAGGCGCAGAGGAGATGAGGATCATGCGTTTTGTAACCCCCGTGGCGCTCACCCTGGCTTTGGCGATGACCGGAGGCGCCCTGTCCGTTCCTGCCTTCGCCGCCAAGAAGGAAGAGAAGAAGGCGGGCGCCCCCAAGCTCAACGTGTCGCCCGACGTGATCAAGTCGCTCCAGGCCGCGCAGAAGGCACTGGAGGCGCAGGACTTCGCCGGCGCGAAGGCGGCGCTGGCGGAAGCCGACGGCAAGGCCAAGTCGAACGACGACAAATATCAGATCGGCGCAATCAAGCTGAACGCCTCGATCGCGGCGAAGGACAATGCTCTTCAGACCGAAGCGCTGAACCAGATGCTCGACAGCGGCCTGACGCCGCCGGAACAGGCGGGCCAGTTCAATGCCGTGGTCGCGGACCAGGCCGTGGCCGCGAAGAATTATGACGTTGCGATCCAGCGGGCGCAGGCTGCGCTGGCGGCGGGCTACAAGCCCGAGGCGGTCAATCCTACGCTGGCGCAGGCCTATTTCGGCAAGGCGGGCACCACCAACGTTTCGGCTGAGCCGGCGCGCGGTTTCACTGTTCAGGGCCTTGCAGCGCTCAAGGCAGCGGCCCAGGCCATCAAGGCCTCCGGCCAGCAGGTTCCTGCACAATGGTATCAGATCGGCGTCAGCCGCGCCGAAGCGGCCAAGCTGCCCGAAGTGACCGAATGGGCGACGATGGCGTACCAGGCCGAACCGAGCGGGCAGAATCTGCGCACGCTCGTCCGCCTGTTCCAGCGCGCCAATCCCAACATCTCCAATCGCGAAAACCTGGACGTGCTGCGCCTGCTGGGTGCATCGGACGGCCTCGTGATCGCCGCCGACTATACCGAATATGCGGAAATGGCGTCGAAGACGGGCATCTATGGCGAGGTCAAGTCGGTCATCGACAAGGGCCGGTCGAAGGGTGTGCTGAACGCATCGCAGGGCGGCGACGTGTATCAGCCGGCCGTGGCCAAGATCGCGGGCGACAAGGCTTCGCTTGGTTCGGCCGAGGCCGATGCGCAGAAGGCTGCCAACGGCAAGATCGCGGCGGCGACGGCTGACGCCTATCTTGGCTATGGCGACTATGCCAAGGCCGCTTCGATGTTCGAGCTTGCCAAGCAGAAGGGCGGCGTGGACGCGGATGAAGTCAACACGCGCCTCGGCATCGCCAAGGCGATGGGCGGCGACATGACTGGTGCGAAGGCCGCTTTCTCGGCTGTGCAGGGTGGTTCGCGCAAGCAGGTCGCTGGCCTGTGGCTGGCCTATCTCGGCACCAAGGGCGCCTGAACCTTTAGCGTGGCGCCGCCCCTGGGGCGGCGCCACGCTCTTGCCGGATAATGATTTTGGGGGAGGCCCTGTTGGCCGTGCGTTTCCGATTTTCCGTTTCCCGCCTGCCGGTCGCCCTGGCCGCGGCAGCGATCCTCGCCGTTCCGGCTGTCGCCAGGAAGAAGGAACCGCCGGTTCCTGGGCCGCCCATCATCATGTCGGATGGCTTCCGTGCCGGGGCGCAAGCCGCCGGGGCGGCGCTGCGCGCGCAGGATGTCGGCACCGCCGCGACGCGGGTGGCTGCGCTCATGCCCAGCAACGATATGGAAGCCTATATCGCGGCGGGCTTGCGGTTCCAGCTGGCGGTGCAGCAGCGCAACCCGCAGGCGCAGCGGATCGCCCTGACCGACATGTTCAAGACGAATTCGGTGCCGCGCGCGGACGCGCCGCGCCTCCGCTTCATCGCCGCCTATCTGTCCTACACCGTGGGCAATTATGACGATGCGGTCGCCCAGCTCGATTATGCCAAGACGCTGGGCTACAGCGGGGTGGATGCCATCATGCTGCGCGCCGACATCGCGCTGCGCCGGAACAAGCCCAAGGAAGCGCGACCGTTCGTGCAGCAGGCCATTGCGGCGCAGAAGGACGCAGGCAAGGGCGTGCCGCTTTCCTGGACCGATCGCGCGATATCGATGGCCTATCAGGCAGGCGATTGGGTAGAGGTCGGGCAGCTTTATCGCGACCGGCTGAACATTCAGGATAGTAAGGAAGATTGGCGCACGGCGCTGGTCAATTATCAGGCGGCGGCCGACCTCGATCCCCAGCTGGAGCTGGACCTGTATCGCCTGCAGGCTGCAAACGGCGCGATGGCGAGCGAACGCGATTATCAGGCTTATGCCCAGGCTGCGGAAAAATCGGGCTATTATGCCGAAGCGAAGGCGATTATCGAGGCAGGGCGGTCCGCTGGCAAGCTGATGCCGACGCAGGCTGCGACCAGCCAGTTGCTGAAGGCGGTCACGCCCAAGGCGCCCAAGGAAATTGCGGGTCTGCCGGCGCTCGCCAAGAAGGCGGCTGCTTCCAGCAGCGGCAAGGAAGCCATCGCATTGGCGGACGCCTATTTCTCGCTCGGGCAGTTTCCGCAGGCGGCCGAGCAATATCGCGCCGCGCTGGCCAAGGGTGGCGTGGACGCCAATCGGGCGAATACCCGGCTTGGCGTAGCGCTGGCGCGATCCGGCGACCTTGCCAATGCGCAGGCCGCGCTGACGCAGGCGTCCGGCAAATGGGCCAGCGTCGCGGGTTTCTGGGCGGTGTGGGTAGAGCATCAGAACCGCAAGGCGGCCTGAGCCGGCAGCCGCCCGGCAAGGTCGCCTTAGACCGGCAGCGGAACGCCCGGCAGGTTCTTCGACGTGCGGATGGTCAGCGACGTCTTGACGCTGACCACATTGGGGGCGGGCGTCAGCTTCGATGTCAGGAACTGCTGGAAGCTCTGCAGATCCCTGGCCACCACTTTCAGGATGAAGTCGATTTCGCCGTTCAGCATGTGGCATTCCCGCACTTCCGGGAGCGCGGCGACATGATCCTGAAAGGCCTTGAGGTCTGCTTCCGCCTGGCTTTTGAGGCTGACCATGGCGAAGACGGTGATGGTATAGCCAAGCATCGCCGGATCGACGACGGCGTGATAAGAGGTGATCGCGCCAGCCTCCTCAAGAGCGCGTACCCGGCGCAGGCATGGCGGCGCCGTAAGCCCGACTTTGCGGGCCAGCTCGACATTGGTCATCCTGCCGTCCTTCTGCAATTCTCCCAGGATTTGCAGGTCGATATCGTCAATGTTGGGGCCGGCCATTAGCGTCGTTATTTCCTGTCCTGTTATCCTGAGGCATCATAATAATATTTCAGGGCATTGCAATTGTCCCACTATGCGACGATCGCTTTCGTTCGCGGCAACCGCCTCTTTCCCTTTGCCTCGTCCGGGCCTATCCACGGTGGAGAGCCGGTCGCGATGCAGTGCTCGACGATGCGCAAGCAGACGCAAAATGGGGACTTCGGTGCGTTTCAATGATCTCATGCAGACGGTGCTGGCGGGCGATGACCGCAGTGGCCTCGGCGGAGTGACCTTATGGCGGCAGTGCGTCGACCTGCTGGCGCAGGGCGATCGCGCGGGCCGGTCGGCGATGACCGCAGCGGAGCGCGCGGCATTGCTGGAGCGGCTTGAAAGCCTGCGTCCCAAGTTGAGTGAAACGCAACGACTCGCGACTGTGGTGGAACTGGGCGGAAGGCTTCGGTCGGCCAGCCTCGTGCGGTTTTTCGCCCATGACCGGCCGTCCGTCGCGGCTGCGGCAATGTCTCGTGCGCAACTGCCGGATGAGGCATGGATTGCCCTGCTGCCGGATTTGACCCCCACTGCGCGGGGCGTGTTGCGCGCCCGGCGGGATGTCGGCGCGACCACGCGACAGGCGCTGGAAGCGTTCGGCGCCCACGATCTGGTATTGACGACCGAGCGGACCGACATGGTCGGCGACACCTACATGCTGCTGACGCAGGACATGGAGGCCGATGAGACGGCGGAAGCGCTAGCCCCCGCTACCGCCACTGTCACGCGCTTGCAGCCGCCGAAAAGCGACGAAGGACAGATCCGCAGTCTGGTCGATCGGATCGCCCGGTTCACCAGCGGCCGGAAGGCCGTCGAGCCGGAGGCGAGTCCAGCCGACGCGCGCCAGGTCGATATGCCCGCGCGATCCTTCGCGTTCGAAACCGACGCAGCCGGGGTCATCCTGTGGGTGGATAAGGGGCCAAGAGCGGCACTGATCGGCCTGTCGCTGGCGGAAATCGCGCTGGAAGGCGGCAGCGGCCCGGACGGCGCAGTCGCGGGCGCCTTCGCCCGGCGCAGCGCGTTCCAGCATGGCCGTTTCGCGATCGTCGGCGGAGCACTGTCGGGCGAATGGCGCATGTCGGCCACGCCTTTCTTCGATCCGCGGTCCGGCCGTTTCCAGGGCTATCGCGGACAGGCGCGGCGGCCTCATCTGCATGAAGTGGCAAGCCAGCCCCGTCCCTCGACCATGGCTGTGGCCGGCCTGTCGACGGATTCGCTTCGCCAGTTGGTGCATGAATTACGCACGCCGTTGAACGCCATTTTGGGCTTTGCCGAAATCATAGAGCAGGAACTGTTCGGTCCGGCCGGCGGCGAATATCGCGACATGGCGGGAAAGATCGTGGTCGATGCGCGGCACTTACTGTCCGCCTTTGACGACCTCGACCTGGCAGCGAAAATAACGCGCGGTGATGGCGCGGGCGTGCCGCAACTGATCGATCCCGCCCTGCTGGTGACGCAGGTCGCGACCCGGTTCCGCGATCAGGGAGGGCCGCCGGTCGATATCGCCATCGCACCGGAACTGCCGCACATGCGGATCGACCCGGTGCAGGGCGAGCGCATGGTTCAGCATCTGCTGCGCACCGTCATTTCACTCACCACGCCCGGCGAGGCGGTGCGGGGGGCTTGCTGGCTCCAGCCTGACGGCGGCGGGGGACGTGTCGCGCTCAGCATCGACCGGCCTTCGAGCATCATGGGGCTGGACGAGGGGCAACTGCTCGATCCGGGGCATGACGGGGATTGGGCCGACGGACCTTTGCTTGGGCTGGGTTTCTCGCTGCGCCTGATCCGCGGCCTTGCGGCGACAAGCGGCGGCGGACTGGACATCGAAGCGCGTCGGCTGGTGCTTACTGTTCCAGCCGTCAGCCTTGCGACCGACGCCGCTGGGCAGGCCTGATCCGCCGAGGAAACCCATTCGCAACCATTGATTGCTAAGGCATGTGCCATGAGCTTGGCCCCGCATGACGGCAATCTGTTGCTGCCCCCTGACCCGCACGACATGATTGATCTGGATGCCGATTTCGGCACGCGGTTCATGCTTTTCGTCGACACCGAAGAGGAGTTCGATTGGAACGCTCCATTCCAGCGTAGCGGTCATGGCGTAACGGCGCTCGCCGGCATGGCGCAAGGGCAGGCGTTCTTCGCAGGCGCGGGCGTCAGGCCGGTCTATGTGACGGATTATCCGGTTGTTGACGATGATGCGGCGGCCGCGATGATGGCGCAGTGGGTCGATGCCGGAACGGCCGATATCGGGGCGCATCTGCACCCCTGGGTCAACCCGCCCCATGTCGAGGAGGTGAACGCGACGAACAGCTATGTCGGTTTCCTGCCGGTGGAGGTCGAGAAAGCGAAGCTGGAAGCCTTATGCCAGAGGATCGCGCAGCGGTTCGGCCGGCGTCCGACCGCCTACCGCGCCGGGCGTTATGGGGTAGGGCCCCACAGCGCGCGGTTGCTGGAAGAAGCAGGTTTTCGGCTGGACAGTTCGGTCCGCAGCCGATTCGACTATAGTCATCAGCATGGTCCCGACTTCAGGGGATTGCCGCAACATCCCTATTGGGCCGGGCCCCGCCGATCGCTGGTCGAACTTCCCCTGTCCACGGCCTTCGTCGGCTTGCTGCGGGGTGGGGGGGAGAAGCTCTATCAGGCGACGCGGAAGATGGGGCCTCTGCCTGGCGCCCTTTCGCGCGCACGAATGTTGGGCCGCGTGCCGTTGACGCCGGAAGGCGTGGCCGCGAACGAGGCGATCGCCGCGATCGACGCGCTGCTGGAGGAAGGGGTCAGGCTGCTCAATTTCAGCTTTCATTCGCCGACATTGGAGCCTGGCCATACGCCCTATGTGCGGGACGAGCGCGATCGCACCGCCTTCTATCGCTGGTGGGACAAGCTGCTTGCGCACATGGCGAAGCGCGGCGTACAAGCCGCCAGCCTGGATCAATTGCTGGGGGCCGTGCCGGCGCGCCAAGCACGGGCTTGCAAAGCGGCGTGATGCTGCCTAATCCGCATCGCTCGACAGGTGGGGCCTGTAGCTCAATGGTTAGAGCTGGCCGCTCATAACGGCTAGGTTGCGGGTTCGAGTCCTGCCGGGCCCACCAAAACTACCATCCAGCACAGTTCCATGCTATCAATAATCCGTTGTAAAACAAAGGATTATGATGCCATGGGCGTTCAGAATAGTTCGTAGCAGTTTGAAACTGGTCACGAATCGAGGGGTAGATTTGGGGGTATCGGAGCTCCAATTTTGGGGTATTTTTCCGATGGCACTTACGCACAATAAAATCGCAAACGCCAAGCCCGCAGAGCGGGATTATAAATTGTTTGATTCGAAAGGCTTGTTCCTGATCGTCTCGCCGGCGGGAGGAAAATCCTGGCGCTTTAAATATCGCTTCGGCGAGCGTGAGCGTCTTCTGACGTTGGGTAAGTTTCCCGAGGTCGGTTTGGTCGCGGCGCGCGAAGCTCGAACACGGGCCGCCGAACTTCTTGCGCAGGGTAAAAACCCGGCCGTTGAGAAAAAGAAGGTCAAGCTACAACGCCGGGCTGCGTCGGAGGCGACCTTTCGAAAACTGGGCGGGGAATGGCTCGCAGACATGAAGCCGACCTGGTCCCTCTCAAATTACAAACGCGTCAAGAATCGGCTGGAACGCGATCTCTATCCGCAATTCGGAAGCATTCCGGTCGGCGACATAGAGAGCGAGGCGATCCTGCGTGCGCTGCGAAGGATAGAAGCGAGAGGATCGATCGAGACGGCCAAACGCGTGCGCGGCTATGTCTATAGCATCTTCAGACGGGCGAAAGGGGAGAAGCTCGTCGACCTCCCCATCCTCATGGAAATCGATGAGATCAAAAGCGCATTGAAACCCGCCCGTCGGGGTAGACGCCAGCCTGCCCTGACCGAGGTCGCCGATATCATCGAGTTCCAGCGCTGTGTCGATCGATCAACCTCGAATCTTCTCACGAAACTGGCATCCCGGCTTTTGGGCCTGACCTTGGTGCGCGTTGGGGTCCTTCGGGCGGCACCATGGTCGGAGTTTCAGGGAATAAACTGGGACGATCCTGACGAGGCGCCCGACCAGCCAATCTGGCGCATTCCAGCGGACCGGATGAAGCTTGGCGTGGAGGACAAGGAAAATCCCGCTTTCGGGCACGACGTTCCTCTCTGCCATCAGGCCGTCGAGGTGCTCAGAATAATAAGGATGGTCACAGGAAGCCTTCCAATCCTGTTTCCGAGCGCGAAAGGCTGGCGGCAACCCATGTCGGATGCAGCGCTCAGTACCATGTACAAGCGGATGGCAGGGGGGCGGTATCAAGGCCAGATGGTTCCCCACGGTTGGCGTTCGTCATTCTCGACGATCATGAATGAACGAGCCGCCGAGCTTGAACGCGACGGCGATCGCATGGTCATCGATATGATCCTGGCGCACGTTCCCGAAGGCATTTCGGCTTCGGAATGGTCCTATAATCGATCGCGCTATCGCAAGCCGCGAACGTCGCTGCATCAGGTGTGGGCTGACCTAATTTCCGAGGGACTGGTGTCTCCTCACGAACTTCTTTCGCGGGAGACGAGCCTGAAGGGTGGCGGGGCGGCCTGACTGTGTCGGTCGCTCCCGTGTGAAGTATGGGCGCGACCGATACAACATTTTGGGCCTTTGTATCAGGCCTGGCTTGGAGGCAGATAGCCGCGAAGTTCGATTCTGGCAGGACTGCTCGATGGCTGATATCCCATAGGGTTCGCGATGAACTCCTCGATCTCGCTCTCATACCACGCAACTGCCCGGACACCGATGCGCAGGCGTCTGGGGAACCGACCGGCGAGCTCGCGACGATAAATCGTCGATATCGGCATGCCGGTCCTCGAAATGACGGCCTTCAGCCTTAAAAGACGGTCAGGCTGGCGCCTTCGATCCCGGTATGAGGGGTCGGGCTCTGAGTTTGGAATGCGTTCACGTGTCATTGAGCATCCTTCTTGATGAAGGTCTGCCCGCCGTCAGAAATTATGCTTGATAACCGGCCAACTGACAAGATCGCTGGTAGAAAAGACCCGCCGAGCAAGGCATTTTTCACTTTCCGGCAGCGGTCGAAATGCTAAACTTGTCATCAGGAACAACTCCATGACGAACGCAGAATCTTACGATGCTATTTCAACCGCTGAGCCGCCTCTGCGGATCAGCGATTGGCTATGGTGTCCGCTGTATGCCAAACTCTGGTGGGCTGCAGTTCCGATTTACTGGGCTGGCATGGCGGTCAGTGGCCACGTCCCATCGCTCGATGCATTCTATGACTCGGCAGCGGCTGGGTTCGCGATGATTGCTTTCTTTCCGCCACTTATCGCATGCGTTTTGTGTTTCGGCTTTTTCCGCGAGTGGTTGGCAAAGCAACACTTTGTCGTCGAGGAAGATGACTCACAATCATCAGTGTCACCATCTCATTATTCGCCGCCACTAGGGCCATCGGGCATTCCGGCAGCGCTTGATCCGCTAGATTTTCGTTCCGGCCTATTATGGAACGGCAATCCTGCAAATCCGAGCAATCCGATCGGGTTCAATCGCGTGTCTTGAATTCGCCATTACCATCGGTGGGGCCAGATTTTAGGTCTGTTGAAAGCCGCCCTTTTTCGAGAATGCTCGCTTGTTCAAAAGATGTGACGGGCGCAGTGATATCAGTCGTACCGCGACCGCTATCCGCCTGTCCAAGATAGCGATTGCGGAGGCCATTTGGACCAACGATCTCTGCAGAGAGGTGGTCAGCAAAAGTTGCTTGAGGAGATTGCGATCGAGAGGCCGCGCGCTCCGAATTCGCGATCGCTTGCCTCACATCGAAGTTGACGACGTCGAGCAGCGCGGAAGCGGTTTCGTTTGTCGTGCCACTTTCGACGCTCGAAATAGAAAATGCGCCGCCAAGCCGGCCTGATGTGGTATTGGTGCCACCGCCGTTCTTCGATCTACCAGTGCTGTCGACTGAGCCCGCCAACTCTCCGCCTGCACTCACACTAAAGCCGTTTTGATCTTGCGCTGTCCGTCCGATCGAGCGCTGCCATCCGGTCTGCGCCATGATGGCCTGAACGTCACGCTGCAGGGTATCGGCAACCTGTGGTTTTAGGCGCCAGTCGCCTTTGCGATCCATCTCGAAACCGCCGCGCAGCCAATTGGCCATGGCGGCACGGCCTTCGGCGCCGCCTCCCATGAAATGCTCGATCGTATCTGGCCCAGCCTGTTTGCCGGCTTCGAACCTGGTGCTGGTGTCATTGCGTGCTGACTTCTCGAAGCCCGCGCTGCTCGAAACGAGGAGGTCATTATGGGCGAGGCTCAAGCGCGCGTGACCGCCATTGGCAACGGCGCCCAACTGGCTTTCGTTGAGGAGCCCTGCCTGCCACATCTGGGCGGCGGTGGCAGGGGTCAGATTGAGGCTGAAGTCGCCATTCTGGTCCATCGCAATCTGGCGCCTGCTCATCTCGATCCCGTTCGCGCGCAGCAGCGACTGCATGCGGGTCAGGCGCTCCTTGTCCACAATGCTGGACATGCGCGCGTTGCGTGCGCGGTCGGCAATCCCTTCTGCGCCACCTTCGGCGATATCAACCTGGTTGCCCGATGTGTCGCTTAGCGTTCGGATGAAGCTGTCGAGGCGCGCGGCCTCCCGCGTCGATACGCCTGCGGCTGCCGCGCCTTCTGCAAAGCCGAAATTTTCAGATTGCCGGCGCTGCTCGCCGATCCGCGCGGCGCTCCGCGTCCCGTCATGCCCCACTTCGCGCTGTGCATCGAGCTTGCCTGAGCGCTCGGCAAAGTCATAGCTTGCTGCTTCTCTGGTGCGGCCATAGACGCTGGTGCCTTCCCGCGCTGCTTCGGTCGTCGCGCCGTCTGCCGTCCCGAGATCGGTGGATGCCCGGTAGGTTTCTAGCGCTCGTGCGACCTCAGCCTCATTCCGACCCGTCGCGCGGGAGAGTTGGGAAATGGCGGTCGAGCGCGCTTCGCCGGAAAGGGCGTTGATGAAGGAGATGCGGCGGCTCATTTCATCGACCGGCAATCCAAGCATAGCGGCGGCCTGGCGCTGGCCCTCATTTCCGCCCGTGCGGTGTGCCTGCTCGGTCGACACATTGCCCCGTTCGATCGACACGACTTGGTCGCCCGCATAGTCACGGCGGCCTTCCATCGCGCCAACCTGGACCTGGGCGGCCGTCAGGTCGTTGCGCAGCATCTGTTCCTGAGCGAAGCTGTTCGCGATCAATTTGGCGAAGGTTGGATCGGCGCTCGCTTCCGCGATAACGCCGCTGGCTTTCAGCTGGGCATCCTGCACCGAATAGCCGGCTCTTTCGAAATGCCGAGTCGCTCCCTGCATCATCATGCCATAGGCTCGCGAGTCGCCGAAGGCGCGCCATTGGACGAGATTTTGCGTGAAACCGGCGAACGCCTTTTCGCCCGCTTCCCCGGCGCCGAAATAGCCGGTGCCAAGATTTCGCAGGGCATCCTTTTCAGCGAAACTGTGGATCGCACCTGTAGCGGCCGCCGCGCGCACGGCGCTGGCCGTGGCGGGATCGCTGAGATCCTTGCCCGTCAGCGCCGGGGCGAGGCCGCCCAGTTCGCGCGCCGCGTCGATGCCTCCAAGCGCCATTGCAGTACCGCCAGCGCTGCCGTCGCCATGCGCGGCGCCGATCGCCCCTGCCGCGCCGAAGCTGCGATTGGCGGCAAAGCTCGAGCGCTCACCAAAGTCGCCAAAGCCCGAGGCTGCAGCACGGCGGGCGCCGGTGCCCATTGCGGAGGCCTGCGCTTCCAGAGCGGAGGCATAGCCTTCCGAAGTCGACACGTTGGCGGCTGCGGAGGAGCCCTGCGCCTGGACACCGAGCGACCCGCTGGTGAAGGCCGAAAAGACGTTGCCAGAGAAGCGGAAGACGGTGAAGACGAAAGCGCCGGCAAGTCCTGCGGCGGCCGTCCGGAAGCTGCCGAAAATGGCGAGAGCCTTCATCGCGGACGAAGGCGCGAGCATCCAGGCATTGGCCGCCAGATGGTTCGAGCGCATCTCCGCTAGCACCGCCATCGCTCGGCCCAGCGTCAGCTGATAGATGCCAGCATCAATCACTCCCCAAAGCGCGACGAACACGAAAAGTCCGAGCGCAAAACTCGCGACGCGCAGGTTGATGGGGGTCAGGACGAAGAGCAGCGCGATCGGCATCATGAACAGCATGATCCCGAACACCGTCGCTCGGATCGTCGGCATCCATTCATTGGCCGTGGACATCGTGGCCAGGCCGGTTGAGACAATCGCCCTGTTTGCCATGACCCTTGAGGCTGTCGCCGGGCTGTCCTCGAAGAGAACGTCGCCCACGCTGTTGCCAAGAAGGATGTTGGTAAGGAACGCCTGAGCAGTAAGCGGCGTCCCCAGCATCATGTCGCCCATCTCGGCGAGGTTCGAGCGGCATCGGGCAAACTGATCCGCTTTTCCGATGTCATAGCCGGTGCGCTGGCAGACCTGGGCCGAATAGCCTTCGAAGACGGCGGCGTCGGAAAGACGCTCTGAAATATGCTGCCAGGCCTCCTCACAGCTGACCGTCGTGCCGCCCTTGTCCGCTGAAGTGAAGACGGTGCTGAAGGTTGCAGGCCCTGCCATGGCGGCGAAGGCAGCAGGGAGATCGGAACTGGTGCGGAAAAGCTGATCGTCATCGATCCCATAGGCGGGAGACACGCGGGCGACTGGATAGCATTGGCGGACATAATCCTTGATCGTCGCGTCGAGGAAGGCGTCGGTCATGGGGCCACGCGGGGACACGGCATTGAGAAATAGGTCGAAGGCATGGCCGCCAGCGCCGAATTCCAACTTTGCGTGGGGATCGAGCACATTGTCGTCGATCGTCTCGGCGAGCGCGCGCTCCATCATGTTGGTGACGCCCGCAACCAGGACAATGAGATTGGGGACATCGCCGACAGGCTGATAGGCGTTGCGGACCCGGTCATAGACATGGACGGTCCCGGTGGTCGCGACGAGGCCGACGAAGAGGCCGATCCCCACCAGCATCTGGAGACCGAAAGCGACAAGCCCCATGCCGGTGCCCCGGATCATGGCGAGAACCGCGCCCAGAGCGAGGCCAACGACGGCTATGATCAGCACCAGCGTTTCATAACGCGGATCGGAAAAGATCATCGAGACGAGGCGGAAAGCATCCACCGTCTCGGCAAAGCCGTCATAGGTGTGAAAGCTCGCCTCCAGCGCCAGCGCGGGGGAGGTGGAGATAAGGGCGGAGAAGGCTGTTAGAGCGCGGAGGGTTTTGCGCATGGGGCGGGCCTTCAGATCAGCGGTTGCGATTGGCGGCAGCGCCGGCGGCATCGCGCGCATCCTTGTCGCGCTGGCGAATGAGCCCGGCGTAGCTCGTCGAAAGGTTCGTCTGGGAGAGGGCCGCGAGATAGGATTGGCGCATCTGCGCGCGCTGGCGCAGCACTTCCTCCCGCAGATCGCGCAGCTGCTCGATCCCCTTGGTCAGAATGCGGGTCTGGCAGATATTGGTGCTGCTGCTGTCAGCCGCGCCGGCTGCCGTGGTGCCTCGCTCTGCGTTGGAGAGCGCAAAGTCGATGCTGCGCGTCAGATCGTTCAGCATCTGGTAGGCGAGGGTGAGCGCGACCAGCTCGTCGGTGTCACCGATCACGGAATCCACCACATCCTGCCGCACGCCCCATTCCAGCATCCGATAGACAGGGAGCGTCCGGACATTGGCGACGAATTGGCGCTCTTCGGCTGTGAGGGCGGTCCTCGAGCGGATTTTCTCTGCGATGCCGGTCATGCGCTCGCGCGTCAGAGTGAGCGCGCCCTTGCCGCCATCCTGGGTGCAATCGGCGCTGGACGCCGGCACATTGAGCGCGCGCCGCATCACCCTGCCGCTCAGGAAATCGTCAGGGGAATCGCTATCCTGCGCGGCGCAGGCGGGGATGGCTGAGAAGAGTGGAACCTTGTCATTGTCGTCCCAGCGCATGTAGACGTCGCCGACCCGCGCCCGCATGACGCTGGCCCAGTCCGATGCGCCGACGCGGGCCGCCGCATGAGCGAGGAGGGAGCCCGTCTTGAAGATGTCGGTGACGTCGGCCGGGCAGTTGGCGAGCGCGTCCTTCAGATCCTCGGTTGGGTTGTTACCATTGGACTGAATCTTCTCGCGGCTCTGCTGGTAGCTTTTGGAGAGGCCGGCCTTTACCGATTTGTAGCCGGTCATCTCCTCGATGATGCCCGACATATTATCGTCGCCCTTGGCGATCTGGACCATGCGGTTGGCAAGGCGGCAGTCATTGACCTGGATGCTATTCAAGTAATTGGTGGCCGCTTCCATCTTCGAAATGATGTTCCCCATCTTCTCGTCGAGCGTCTCAAGCAGATATTGAAAGGCGACAGCCGGCGCTGCCTGAAGAATGCTCTCGAGCTTCTCGACCAGATAGTCGGGATCAAGAAAGGACATGCCGCCCAAGAACATGTCGATGCCGCCGCAGCCTGCCTTCACCTTGGGAAGAGAGAGACTCATCAGATAGTCATTATGGACATCGACCCTTCCGGACATGCCGCCCGCGGTCACATAGCCGCGCGTCTGGTCTTCGAAGCTGCCTGGGCTGGTGTAGGTCACATTGTCGAACCAATGCTCGGCCCAGCTCTGCGCGCGCGCGGGTGCTGGCGTCATGCCGCAGCTAGCAAGGATGAGCGCGGCCGTGATCGCGATGTGGCGGATCAGCCAAGTGGGGATCAGGCAAGCGGGACGGGCGGCAAGGACCATGGCGGGCTCCTGAGAGAGGTGTGGGGCAGGGGAAAGGGAGAGCCCGCCATTGCTCAGTCTTTCCGTCCTTTTGTGGAGGGGCGGGTCGTGGCTGCGCCGACGATCCCGGTGAATTTCGCCATGGCGCGCACGCCGACGGCCGGTCTGACGCCAGTCTGCATCTTTATGCCAAGGTAGATGTTGCGCGCGAGATTGGCCTCAAGATCGGTGCCGATCGCGATGGGAATGAGCCGATTGGAATCGCCAACGGGCCGCAGCCAGGCGACTGGGTGCCCAATCCAGGGAAGGCCGAACCGCCCGGATCGCAGCATCGCCTCTTTCTCATCGATCGTGCGGACCGCAACGCCGAAGCGTGCTCTCAGCTTTCCGAATTTCCCCCAAAGGTCGCCGCAGGGAAGGCAGCCCGGCGCGCTGCTCATTTCGACGAGGAATGCCGATCCCTGACCGCGCAGGGTCGTTTCGAAATCGGGAGGATAGTCGTTGGTCCGCGGCACCCGGCTGAGCCAGTGGCGCATGGCTGCCTCGCTTGCGACCGGATGGATCGCTGCACGCGCCGCATCTTCCCTGCTCGGGCTTGCCGCAGCCAGCGGCGTAGTCATGGCGGCAGCAGTGCACAGAGCCAGAGCGGCGCGGGCCTTCATGGCTGGACCCGATCCGCGCCGACCGAAGGATCGCCGGCCGCGACGGGACCATTGGCCAGGGCGTCGAAGAAGCCGCCTTCTTCACCTGCGCCTGTCAGGAATTGCTCGGGCCTGATATCGCCCGAGAGCAGTTTCACCGCCTGATAGGCCGTCTGTATGAGGTTGGGATAGGCCTCGACCCCGTTTGCGATCACCATGCGCTGTCTTGTGCCACGGCGGATGATCATGGTCGTGGGCGTCACCTCGACACCATATCTCGCCTTGAGGTCCGGGCGGCGGTCGAGATCCTGGGTGTTTACCTGCCAGCCCATTTCATCCTGGAAGCGCTGGATGAGGGGCCATTGAACCCGGCAATAGCCGCAGCTCGCGCGCGAGAACATGACAAGCGCAAATTCATTGCCTTTCGAGCGGAGATAGGCGCGTCGCGTCGCATCCTTTTCAGCCCCCTGGGCATCGCGCGCGTCGCCCACCACAGGATAGGCGCTACGCGCGCTGAGCTCAGGATGGGTGAGGAGTGCAAGCTGCGTCACGCCGGCAAAGGCGCGCGCCTTGCGACGGGCGAAATCCTGGAGGCGCCAGAAGTCGGCGACGGCATCAACGGTGAGGACAGTTGCCGCATAGTCGCGCTGCTCAGTGATGAGCCTGGCGATGCGCGGAGGGCTCCATCGCGCAAGCTCCGCCATGGGCGGGATGAGCGGCGGCTTGGGGTCTTCCTCCTCCGCCTCGGCAGGCGGCCTGGGCAGCTCATACCACCAGAAGCCGCGCTTTACCGCGTCGGTCTGTGCCGTGGCCGGGCTGGCGATGAGCAGACCTGCCAGCGGCGCAAAGGCCGTGAGGGGCCATCTCACAGCACACGCTCCATCCGGGTCAGCCGCTCGATCCGCACCGGTCCAAAATAGCGGCTATCAAAACCATCGGGGTGATCAGAGCCGACATAGATATAATCTGTTGGTAATGGATGGTCGCCCCAGCGCAGATGTTCGAGATGCTGCCCCTTCTTTCCAAATGGACGGCTGGCGCCCAGATATTGGGTCCCGCAATAATAGAGGCTTCCCGTAACTGCGCCGTCATGAACCGAGCGTCGCTCCACTTCGCGCAGGCGTTCACCAGGAAGGCAGAGCGCCCGCTTGGTGACGCTAACGGGCCGTGGCCCCGCGATCGGGTGGGACAGATCGAACATCACAAGATCGCCTTTTTGGATTGGGCCGGGTGCCTTGCGTACAGCCCAGGCATCGATCGATGGGCTCATCACGATGGTTACGGCTGGAATGGCCGTCCAGGTGAGGCAGGCGACAGGCACCACGATGGCGAGGGCCAGGGCCAAGCGGCGCGGATTTGCGGGATGCTCGCTTGTCTCTCCTCCGAGCGCCACGGCCGCCTCACGCGGCAGGGATTTGAGGCGAGGCCAGAAGCTCCTAACGCCGAGAAAGACGAGCCGCAGCATCGCTGACTTCCTCCTTTCCCCCGAGGCGCGCATATTCCTCGACGAGGCCCAAAAGCGCCGCGTCCCCATAGACGAGGTGCGAGGCCCGTGGGCCTGCTTCATCCTCCCGCTCGCAATAGGGCTGGGTAGGATCGCCTGGCACCATGGCGAAGGCGGGCACCTGCGTTATGCCATGCTGGCGGAAGAGGATTGGATCGACGACGACTTGGACTTCGCGCATCGCGCACGCTGGCCCCTCGCAGCCCGGATCGATCCGCAGCATCTTTGCCGTTAACTCCGCCATCGGCCCAACCTTGGCCATGCCGCCGGGCATGCCGCGAAAGGCGATCACGCCGCCTACCCGTTCGAGCTGCGTCGCATAGATACGCAACGTCTCGACCGGCATGGACGAGGAGGCGAAAAGCAAGGGAACGAAGCGTTTTCCGGGCCGATCGCCTGGAAGCGCCGCTGTCCTTGTCTCAGTTTCCGGCGGGACAAGGCCGAGTGCCTGGTAGATGCGGGCGGTCATGGCCGGTTGCTCCGCGCCGAGCCCTATGCTTGCCATGGCCTCGGCCGTTCTCGCCCGTTCCTCCATCGCCGGCGCTCTAACCCGCTTGCGCATGGCGTCGAATGCCCGCTTCTTCATCGCAGGCGCCGGCTCGGGGAGGGTGGTTGGGCCTGCTGCTTCGCTTGGCATCCGCTTAGCCATGGCGCCTGAAAGTCGTTCGAGCGGCTTTTCCTGCGCGCCGATTGTCGTGGGCTGACTGATCAGCAGCAGCGCGGCGGTCAGCGCGGCGAGCCGGTCAGGGATTGATGACGCTGAGATAGGCATTGACCTTATCCTCCATGTCGATTTCGATATCGGACTGGGCGCGGGCCTCGATGTCCGCATAATATTCCGAGAGGTCCATCCGGCTGAAGTCGAGCGCCTGGAACTCCTCTGCTGAAAAGCCTCGGCAATACGGGTTCTTCGCCGTTCCCCAGCCAATCTCGTTGAAGGCTGCGAGCTGCGGTCGCCCCTGCTCTTGAATGATGCGCCCGAGCTTCGTGTTGAAGCAGCAATGGCCCCTGGCTTTCTGGATGCAGACCCCAAGGATGCTGGATGAGCAGTAGGTGCCGACCTCATGGCACATGCCCGAGCCCCGCAGCATGCCCGTCTCCATATCCTGTTGGTCGCACCCCTGGAGCAGCACCTCCATCATGAAGTTGATGGCGAGGCTGATCGCGATCGATGTCGGATCGAGGCCGACGATGATGGCGTTGGCGCCCGCACTTGCCGCCTCAGCCGCAGTCGCGCCTGCCTTGAAGGCGGTATAGGCGGCTTTCATGCCCGTGAAGACGCCCTTGGCGATCGCGATCTTGGTGGTGATCGAGGAGAGCGAACCGCCCATTCCGTCCTTGACGATCTCGCCCTTGTCTTTGCAGCAATTCTGAAAGGTGACGCTGGCGCCGCGCGGGCGGCAGCGCAGTGCCCGGCCGCCGAATATCTCGATCGTCCCAAGGCAGTTGCCGTCGGCATCGACCGGCCCATCATTGGCAGGACCCGGATCGTCGGCGGGCGTTTCTTCCTCGATAGGTGTTGCTGCGGTGTCGACACAGACGCCCGGTGAACAGGTCGGCGCGCCGCCGTTTGCGGGCGCAACGCACGGATGGTCAGGCCCGAGAGGACAGGCATATTGGCCAACGGCATCCATGACGCAGGCGCTCTGCTCAATCGGGCATTGAACAGCGCCGCCCGCCATGGTGACGCAGCTTGTCATCTCGCCTTCATCCGCCGCGTCGCCATTGCCGTTGCGGTCAACGGCGCAAATCTGCGCGGCGCGCGCAATCCCGGAGGGCGCAAGCATGAGAAACGCGAAGCTCAGCAGCAGGAGGGCTGGGCGGTTCATTGTGAGGCCGCCGTGCAGGCAAGGTCGGAGCCAGCGAGGCGAACAGTCTGCATCATGACAACCGCCTCGGGAAAGTCGTCGATACAGCCGCATGGCGTGACGATCTCTTCGCCCTCGCCCAGCGGGCAGACGGAATCCGCCGAGCAGACATGGTAGAAGCTGTCCCAGCCAGTCGGATCATTCTGCCGTTCGGCAACGGCGCCTGCGGGCGCCACACCGCTGTTCGCCTTGGGCGCGCGGGTCTTGCAGATCGCCTCGCAGGAGGAGACGGCCGGGCGGTCTGGCATGGAGAAGGCCCTTGTCGTTTCGCTCACACTGCCGTCGGCCGACTGGATGCGATCAGCCAGCATCGTCTCGGTCGAATGATCAATGATGTAGCTGGCGCGCGAGAGATCGGGATCGCTTGTTGTGGCGCTGTCGGTGAGGCAGCTGTAGCGGCGGCTCCGCAGGAAGAAGTCGCGCGAATATTGATAGCTGCAGTTCCCCGAGCCGAAGAGGCGGGTCTGCGCCAGAGGCTTGAGGCCGGTATTGACGCCGTTGCGGACGGTTTCGACGCCGTCGACATCTTCGCTCAAGAGGCGGCAGGCGCTGTTGCCTGCATAGCCAGCGCAAAGATCGACGAGTCGTTCGCTGACCTCGCAGGCGGTATCGACGATGACTTCGACCGTGACATAGCCCCAGTTGCCCCCGCCGCCGCCGCGCACGCGCGCGCCCACGATGGTGGCGCCCGCCTTGAGCTGGGCGGTGGTGTCGATGGGGTTTCGATTGTACCAGGGGTCATCCCCGATACGACAATCGCCGGTCGGAAGGCCTGTCCCCAGCCACTGCCGCTTACCGGCATAGCCGACGATTGCGCCATTAACCCGGGCCTGGACCCAGTCGTCTGCGCCCATCTCGACGATGCGTGCAGAGACGATCCGGGCCGGTGCGATGGGATCGAAGGTTGCGGTGTAGATAGGCGGCGTGCTGCCGCAGGTTCCAGCCCCCCGGATCTGATAGCGTCGACAATTGGCGCCGCAACTCGTCACAGAAGCGATCGAACCGCTGACGGCAAGGATATCGTCATAATCCCAGCTTCTGACCTCAATCTCCCGCTCGATCGTGCAACTGCTCGTTACCTCGGCCTTGCCGCTTGCCGCAGGCGAGGCGGCAAGGGCGGTAAAAACCGAACTGGCCTGTGAGGCGGAATAGGCATCGCTACTGATTGCGGTCGGGTTGGCACGATAGCCGGTCGCGGAAACGGTGGGGTCATCGGTGCAGGCCGTGGTCTGCGCTCCGACATAGCGAATGACCGGTCCATCGACGCTCGCCTGCACGACGCCGACCCTCGGATCGGCCGTCGTGAGCGCGCCTATGACGCCGCCGCCCAAATCCTTGAGGACGGACGCGAGGTTGCCGGAAACAAGGTTAGAACCACAACTTGCATTGACGCAGTAGCAGCCCGATAGCTCAGGTAAGCCGACCTCCGAAAGTTTGAGATCGCCCGATGCGCCCACATCCCATTTGAAAGGCCTGCACTGGTCCCAGGTTCCGGCTTCACACGAGATGATGCCGTTCGCGCAGATGCCTGAGACGGCCACAGGTACGGTGAGGCTACTGTCAAAACTGCCATCCAGATCCTTGTCGCGCGTGATGGAAAGATGGGTGATGTCGCCGCTGGGGCCGGGCTGAGCCAGGAGTTCCAGCATCGTCGCGCTTTGCTGGCAGGCGAGGCTGGTCGCGAAGCGCTGGCTTCCATCGACGGTGCTGACAGGCTGGTTCGACAATCCAGGTGTCAGATAATTTTGGGAAATGGCGTCGCTTTCGCTCGATTTGGCGCGCGAGGCCGCTGCAGCTGCCCGCGCGCGCGCTTCCATGTCCTGCGCGAATGCCGGCGCGGCGAGGGTAGCGGTCAGCGCCAGCGCGCAAAAAGAAAGGCGGAGGCATCGGCTCATGAGCCTCGCTCCCCAAATCCGGCGCGCCCGGTCGCTTGAAGCCGAAAGCAGGTGCGCCGATCACAACGTTTTTGGGTCGGGAAGAGGCACAGAAACGCGCCTCGCCCGTCTATTATGGTCAGCACGGCCGAGATCGGGATGGGGAGTGGAGAGGGGGCGACCCATCCTGACCGGGGGTACCTTCCGGCCGTGCTGACCTTCCCCTTCAGCCCTGCCAGGGAAACAGGCAGCGCTTCGGGAGAAACGGGAATCTGGGGAAGTCTATGTTGGGGTTTTCGGGTTGGAGCGACGCCGGGGCGCACCGGCGCCGCTCCGGCCTCGCAGCGTCCGGTCAGACCATCATGATCCTGGCGGGCAGACCAAGTACGAAGCCGAAGCGCTGTGGGGCATGGGGGGAGGGATCTGCTCATGGGGTCGAGACCCCCGCGCAGCAGATCGCCTTTTCGAAAAGCATGAACTGAGCATTGTCCTTGCCCGGGGCATGTTTGCCGCTGGACCAAAGCGCGCCTGGCCGTCCGATGTTGACGCATTTGCCGCCTTTGACGGGCTCCATGATCTGGAGCTTGTAGCGGCTCTTGGTCCAGATCGGCTGGGCCTTGAAGGAGCAGCCGTCGGCTGAGGAAATGGTGAGCGCGCCAAGCCGGCCCATCATGAAGGTTCCGCGCGCTGCAAGTCCCGCCCAGGCTTCGACGCTGTCGCCAAAATGGATGTCGCCCGCGACCGGATAAGTCGCGCCCCAGCTCCCCATGCACCAGAAGAGTGGGTCGAGAACCTTGCCCGCTGCGGCGGCCGCGCTATCGGCCATGCAGGCAAGGCCAGCGGCAGGATTGCCAAAGAGAATGGCTTCGGGCTGGATGATGGCGCCGAGCGTGCCAGACTGCCAGGTCGGAAGCACCTCGGTCATCATCGCGACGTCGAAGCCGTCATCCTGAACAC
Organism: Sphingobium olei; assembly: GCF_042678845.1. Classification (NCBI taxonomy): domain Bacteria; kingdom Pseudomonadati; phylum Pseudomonadota; class Alphaproteobacteria; order Sphingomonadales; family Sphingobiaceae; genus Sphingobium; species Sphingobium olei. Next base: position 108,768 of record NZ_JBHTLS010000009.1, read on the forward strand.
AGGGGAGATCGGTGAACATGTCGAGCATCGCCCAGACCGGCGCGATATAATAATGCATCTGCGCGAACATCTTCTGGCTGTTCGTGCCATCGGCAATCGAGCTCTGGCTGCCCTGGAGCCTGCCCCCGGTGGGCAGGAGATCGGCGCCAAGCGCTATCATGCAGCCCGGTTCGGTCACCACATCGATCATCCGGTTGGGCGACCAGAAGCTGACTTTCACGCCAAACCAGAAGGTCGCGCCCTTCCGGCAGGCGCACAGAGGCTTGGAAGCCGACTGCGCATCAAGCTCCTTGTCAAGCTTGTCGAACGTGCCGACCCGGACGCCGCCGATGGTGATGGGGAAAATGCAGGTCCAGCGGACCTTGGTGATCGGATTGAAGATCGTGCCGGCCTCGCATTTGGATGCCTTGGCCGGCGCCGACGCGCTTCCTATCCCCAGCGCGAGGGAAAGGGCCGCTGCCCGGAAGAGAAGCCGCCGCCTCATGGCCGCGCGCTCCTGCCTGCCGGGTTCGCCGCGTCAGTGCGCAGAGGAGCATATTCGGTGAGAACGAGCTTCTTCCCCTCTTGGGCAACGATGACAGGGGCGACGGTGAGGCCCAGACGCTCCTTCACCCGTTCCTCCAGGATGAAGAGCGGTCGCCCGGTCTTTTCGGACAGGTCGATGGCGTCGCCGCCCGTCAGCAGGATGAAGTCGGTGAACCGTGCTTTGCCCAGCGCCCAGTCAAGATCGCGTGGATGGACGATGACGAGGCGTTGGGGGAGCGACACATAATCGAGCGGATTGAAGGTGAAGCCCTTGGGGTAGAGCGTCCGTCCATCGGGGAGGCGAATATCCTCCTCAACCGTGTAGAAGGGGATGAGGGTTCGAACCCGATCCGCCTTGGCCGGTCCGAGCGATGCGGCTTTCATTGCGCTCCAGGATGAGCGTGGACCAAATTGGCTCGCCATGTCGGGCGCCCTGGCCACGCGGGCCTCGATTTCGGCCATGGCGTCAGGCTCTGCAATCGGCCAGGTGCGTCCGATCGTCGAGCTTGCAGCCTTTGCAGGTCCGACCGACAGGCCGAGCATCAGCGCGCCGATGAGCGCGTGGCGCGCGCGGTGGGAATAGCGCGGATCAGCGTTCATGACGGGTTCTCCACCATGGTTGGTCCTCGGTCTCGCGCGGCCCCCGCACCGCGAAAATGAGGGCCGAGACACCCAGGACGCCGCTCATCACCAGCAGGGCCTTGAGGCCGCTAGGCAGATTCTCCGAGGCTTCGAAGACCAATATGGTCTGGATGAGCAGCATCAATTGCGTTCCCACAAGCAAACGGACGGGGCCGGGGGCTGGCGAGGCGGAAAGAAGCCCCCTCATTTGCGGCGCCTCCAGCTTTTGAGGCGGGCGATTGTGCGATCTGCGGCGCCGGTGAGGCTGATGAGAAGGATGCCGCTTGCAAAGCAGCCGGCGCCGACCATGACGGAGGCGCGCAGGACAAGGAACGCCGGCTGGCCAAGCGCAAGGCCGGCGGCAAGCACGAGGGCGCCCATCATCAGTGTCTCGATCGTGACGAGCCGGAAGCGCCAGACAAAGGCTTGGTCCCGGGCGATCCGTTCTGCCCGGGCTTTAATGAAGGCTTCCAGCGCCGGATCGGGTTCGAAGTCGAATTGCGGCTGATTGCCAGGTACGCGTGACTGACCCATCACGACTCCTCCCTGCGCGATGCCGGAGGCGATTTGCCCAGGATTTCGCCTGCATCGACGCCTGCAAGATCGCAGACCGCCTCCAGTGGCGATCGACCTGCCCTGATGCGCGCCTCGAAGGCGGCCACCTCCTGGGGAGCGCTGGTGTTGATCCAGTAGGAGAAGGGATCGACGACAAGGCGTGCGATGCCGAGCCCAAGAGGCGAGTCTATGAAGACCTCGCTATAATGGGGCTTGTTGTTCCGGACCGACTTCAGGAGATCGAGGACGAAGCCCGAATAATCGAGGATCTTATTCTCGACCGCCCGTTCATAGGTCGATCCCTGGAGCAGGAAGCGGGTCGCGGCATTTTCAAGAATGACCTGGCCCGTGCCGCCGAACAGCAGCAGGTCATTCATCGACTGGAGGACGACCCCGAAACTCCCCTGATATTTGCGCGCGCGCCGATACCCCTGGCCGAACACCTCGGCGAGACGGGAGAGATCCTGCCCGTCGGTGCGGGTCATGAACTGGGCAGCTTCATCGCACAGGACGAAGCGAGGCTTGTCTCGCGCCGAAAGATAGAGCTCCTGGCTGACCGCGTTCACCACCACCATGACGATGACGTTGAAAAGGTCGGGCATGGCTTTGAGCCGTTCCAACTCCAGCACCACGAACTCGTCCGCGGAGATGTCAAAGGTCGAGGGTCCGTTGAAATAATGGCCGTAGGCCCCGGAGCTGCCAAAATCGCGCAGGTTGAAGGCAAGCTCGCGCGCCACTGGCACCAGATGATCGACCCGGTCGAGGTCGCTCACCGCGTCGGCCGGGTAGGCGCCAAGCCACTCGCGCACCGCATCGATCCCTGCCTCCGCCCGGCCGGTGTCGACGGTCCATTGGACCGCCGATTTAAGGAGATTCCATTCCGACGTCGTGACGCCCTTGCGGGTCGCGGCATTGGCCATTTCCGCAACGATCGCGACCGCCATGCTGATCGCCGACTGGCGATCGTCGCCATCGAGAGCAAAGCCCATGTCGAAGGGGTTGAGGACGAGGGCTTCCTCGCCAATATCGATATAGCGGCCTGAGCAGAGCGTGCAGAGTTTGCGGTAACTGCCGCCGATATCGATGATGCGGATGAGCGCGCCTTGCGCATAATATTGCTGGCAAAGATTGTTGAGGAGGAAGCTTTTGCCAGCCCCACTCTCTGCCGAGACGATGAAATTATAATTGTTGATGCGCGGATCGAAGAGATCGAGCGTGATGAGCTGCCCTTTGCGACCGGCGTAAAGGAGAGCAGGGCGGCCGCCGCCGCGAAAGTCGGTCTGAACGGGCGCGAGCAGCGCTGCGGCCTTGGCCGGCATCGGGAGATCGCGTTCGAGCATCCGGGTAGTGCGACGGTCGGGATAGAAGCCGAAGGGAAGGCTCATGGGCAGCAGGATGGGATTGAGATAGCTCTCCTCCTGCATCATCCAGGGGAGCGGTTCGCTCTCCCAGAGCCGCTTGGCGCGTGCCGCCATTTCGCGGGCATGGGCGCCGTCGCGGCCGAAGACCCAGATGATCGGGACGACCGAGACGAAGCGGCTGTTTCCCGCTTCGTCGAGCACCCAGCCTATCTCCTCAATCTGCTTGCCGACCTCGACGGCAAAGCTGCCGGCAGCCTTTTGCGCCGAGAGGATTTGCGCGCGCTTGTGGATCTCGAAGGCCGAGTGGTCGAAGAGGATATTCAATGTGTAGAGAAATGGCCCGCCAATCTGGTCGCTATCTTCGGCAGCGCCGCGCATACCGCCCAGCAGCCGGTTGCAGCGCTCGGCGGTCACGCGGCGCGGCGGGGATTTGGGGGTGAGGCAGCGGGCGACCTGATTGCCGAGGAAAAGTTCGGACCCTTCGAAGAGCAGGTCCGGGCCGGCATCGATGATCTGCTTTCGGACGGGCCGCGCGGGGCGATCGGGCTCGCCGCGGGTAAAGACGCCGGGCGCGGGCGCGAAGACGCCATTGAAGACCCGCCTATAGAAGCTGATCAGCGCTTCGGGCGCGAGGCGCATGATGCCAAGCTTGGATAGTTGCTCCTCGATCTGCCGGCGCAGGTCCGCGCCCAGGGGCTGTCTCGTCTTGATCGAGAGGAGAACCCGGAAATTGCGGATCGGGATGCCGTGGAGGGCGGCGAGGCCCTGCGTGCCTGCACGCAGATAGTCGCTCATCCGCCGCGCCGACGCCTGGATCAGAGGATCGGGCCGGGATTTCAGGTCAAGATAGGCGTCGAGCGCCTGATCGATAAGCGGATCGGCAAAGCAGTGAAGCTGGACCACCGTCCCGGGGGCGAAGTGGATGTTGAGAAGGCCAAGCAGCGCCTGATGGACATGAGCGAAGAGATAGGCGCTCGGCACCAGTTCCCAGGCTTGGCCCCAGCCATCATCAATGCAGAGAAACGCCTCTTCCTCCTCGACCCATGAGACCATCGGCAGGAAATCGGAATAGGCGTCGCGTGAGACGCTCTGGCGAAGGCGCGCGAGCGTCATGCCGCCGCCATGGCGCGTGCCGGGCGCCCTCATTGACCTTCTCCCGCGGGCGGAGCGGGAATGTCGCTCTCGGGGACAAGCGCAGGCTTCTCCCGGCTCTGCTCCAGTACAGGGACGCGCTCTGTCGATTGCGCGGGCGTGACGAGATAGTCCCCCACCACCCATTGCGGCTTGTCGAGGATCGAATAGACATAGCGCGGCATGTAGAGACGGTCGGGCCGTTCACGGTCGGCATAGGGAAGAATGAGGGTGCGGATCGTCCGTCCCGGGCGCAGCATCGGCGTCACGGGGGCTTCGACAAGGCCTTTCAGCTCCTGATAGACGCTGTCGCGATAGCCAAGATAGGGCGCCGTCGCGCCGCCCTTGGTCTTTGGCCCGGTACCGGCGGCGGGCGAGATGGCCGCTCTGGCGCTGTTTGTGACCTTGGGATCGGACCTTGAGGTCCGCCCGGCGACCGCATCGGAATAGGCGCGGTCAGGGTGAATGCACTGACCATGGTCGCTATTCTTGCAGCTGAACTTTTCGGAATAAGGTGACATGGCCGAGCCGATGGCGGTGCAGGCCGGAAGCAGGCCGAGGAGGAGGAGGGCGGCCGCGGCTTTCGCGCTGGCGGGACCCGTGGAGCCGGGAGAGGGCATCATGCAAACTCCTGTTGATTGGTGGGAGACCATCAGAATTTGGCGCCGGCGGTCGGCTTGATTTCGAGAGTGACGCCTTCCTGAATCACCACCACGACATCCTTGGCGGCGCCGACTTCGACGATGGGACCTGCCTGGCGTGCGAGATCGAGATAGAAGTCGGTAAGCTTGTCGGAGGATTTGGAGAGGCCGCCGGCAATGCCGGACTTGGCGGCATCGCCAGCGTCGAGGGTCCGGATGGTGCCCAGCGCCGAGGTCGAAGTGTCGCCGAACGTGTTTTCGACACTTTGGCTCACGCCGCTGATGGTCCCAGCGATGAAGCTGCGGGCAAGCGCGGCTCCGGCCCGAGTTACGACCTTGCCCGAAAGCCCCTTCTTGCCGTCGGTATCGACGAAGAAGCCCTTGATCGGCTGGTCGACGACAGATCGCTCATCGAAATCGACGCAGGAGAGCGAGACGAGCTGGACCTCGACCCGCTCCTTGGCGAGGCTGCCGGTCGCATTGCCGATGACGAAGCAGCCGGCCAGATTGGCTTTGACGTCATTGGGAAGAACGGCCGGTGCCTGGACGCGGGCGATGAGCGGCTCGGGATTGCTGGTTGCGTCCCGGCTCGCCAGCGCGTCGATTCCTGTCAGGAGCCGCGCCTTCATGAAACCAGGTGGCAAATAGATCGTCCGGGTCTTTTTTTTAGAGCCATTGGGGGATGCGCCGCTCGCATCCGCGGCGATTGCCAGCGTGGCGGCACCGATCGATCCGACCTGCCTTTCGACCGGCGGCGCGGGCGGGGCGGCAGGCGCAGAGGGCATGGGAGGCGCGGGTAGGCTCCCGTCGGCGCTTTCAAGCTCGGCGGGCGTCGGGCTAGGGGGAAAGGCGGGGATGTCGCCGGGCAGTGCACTGGGAAGATCGCCTTCGGCGCTTGTCGGCGCGCCTGAACCGGGCAGCACCTTCCCTTCCTCGATCGCCGTGACCCGGTCACCCAGCAGGGCTTGCCCATCGAGGATCTTCTTGAGATCGCCTCGGACCTTCGTTTCCAGGCTGTCGCCGCGCAGGCCCGCTCCCATGTCGAGGCGGGAGGCGGCGGGCGCGGATTGCGTCTCCTCCTTGGAACCGCTGGATGCGGTATAAAGACCATAGCCGAACATGCCGATCACAAGGGCAATGCCGGCCTGGCGCGTACGCAGCTGCTGCTTGGCGCTCAGCATTGCCCAGCGCGTTTTAAGGTCGAGTAGCGCGGGCGCACGTGAGGGGACGTTTGGGGACAGGCGCTCGGATTGCCGGTCCTGATCAGCGTCGACAGGCTCTCGCGAGGCGCGGCGCGACTGAGAGCCCTGGCGCGCGGCGGGCGAAGGCTCGCCGCTGCGGCCACCATCCCGATCCCCATATTGGCGCATGCCATCCTCATGCCCGGGCCCGGTCACAGTGCGTCTCCGCGGCGCAGGATGATGAGGCGGGCGGTCTCGCCAGCCTTCAGGCTGAGGCGGTCGAGCGTGACGCCGAAGATCCTGGTGCCAAGCGCAGCGTCAAGGAAGAGCCGTTCGTCGACATCGCCCGGGGCGCTGGCTTCGACCCAATATTCAGATGCATTAAGACCCGCACCTTCTATCAGCACGCGCCTGCGTTCGGTGATCCGCAGTGCCGGGGCCGCGGCGAGCGTGATCGGCCGGGCATTGGCGGCGACTTGCGAGAAGCTCGCCGGCACACGGTCCTGAAACAGAGAGAGGGTGACCGAGACGGCGCGCTCCTCCTCGACCAGCGGCGCGAGCAACTCTTCATTGGCCTGCGCGCGTTGTCTGGCGCCCGGCATGAGCGTGATAGTCTGGGCAGGGATGTCTGAGGGCTCGGCGTAAAGCGGATAGATGGCGCCGTTGCAGGTGACGAAGAATTCGGAAGGACTTGTCACATAGCTGCGCGTGATCTGGCCGTTATCGTCACTTTCCTTCACAAGGAATTTGATCCAGGCGTCCGCGCCACCCTTCTCGACGGCGAGGCCTTTTTCGGCCGAAAATTTGACATCCTCGATCTCGCCGCCCTCGCATACCAGATGATTGACGTCCCGGTTGGAGAGCCGGATCATGCTCATCTGGTCGGGCAGCGCGGAAATCGACTGGGCGAGGGCGGGCGCGCTCAGTGTCGCGGCGAGCAGGCCCAGGATCACACGAGCGGGCTTACCGGATTTCGGCATCGAAATTCTCCTCGGCTAGGGAAAGGAGCCAGAAGCGGCCGGCATCGATCGTGTATCGGACGCGCAAATTGCCCCGGAATTTGCGGATGACCCCGCCGATCACGCGCACCTTCTCGACCGGCACCAGGATCTGGCGATCGGTCCAGGTGACGGGCTGATCGGGCCGGATATAGGTCGCGATCGAGAGGGTGGGATTGTTGGCGAGCTCGTCCAGTATGACGTTCAGGCTATCGCGCAGACCGTTATAGGCCGTGGGATGGACGATGCTTAAGAGTTCCTGGAATTGGCGGTCCGCCGAGTAAGCGGAATAGGTGCCCGAGAGGGCCACGATGTTCCGAGTCAAGGTGCGCAGATAAGCGGCCGAGGGCTTGCCTCCGGTCACATAGAGATCGCCGCCGGCGCCGAAGGGCACGACCACCGTGCGCTGATTGCTGGCGCTGGTGTAGAGAGCGATGCCCAGAACCGCCGTGATGCCGAAGAGGCCGGCGATCGAGAATTTGAGCAGCCGGTTTTCCTCGAAGAGGTTCGAGGAACCCTGAAGATAGCGGTGGATGCCAAAACTCGCAGGTTTGCCGAGCAGTGGATCGCTCGTCGCCTCAGATGATCTGCGGAACATGGGGAACCTCACTCGAAAAAGCGGGTCTGGGTAGGCCCGGGATAATGGGGCAGCGGGAGCAGGCCCCAGCGCCAGGCCAGATGCGGAATAAAGCCGCGGGGCTTGGTCCGCTTCCAGGGAATGAAGAGGAGAAGAACGCCGATGAGAGACCAGCCAACCAGGCCGCCGACAATGACGGCGACGAAGATGGTCGATACAACGACAATGAATTCCTGGGCGTCGAACCAGAGGATCTGGACCGGCTTGTGCAGAAATTGCGGAAGTCGTTCGTCCACGTTCTTCTCCCTTGCTTCATCACGTGATCAGACGTGATCTGCCCGGGAGCGACCACCGCGCCCGGGGCCGACGCGGGCCATGGCGAAGCCCGCGCCGGTCTCGGTTTCGACGCTCAGACGATGAGGCCGAAAGTCTGAAGGATGGAGTCGGCCCGGATGAGGCAGACCGCCGCCACGATCGTGGGAATGCCGATCATAATATTGGAAAACAGGCGGGACACGCCGAACAGGAAGGCCGCTACGCCGCCCACAAAGCCAAGCGGACCCTTCACGCCCTGGTTCACGACGATGTCGTAGATATCGTAGCCAAGGTCGCCCGCGGCGGGCGCCTGGAAGGCATGGGCCGCCGATGCCAGGGTGAAGGCGAGGAGGAAGGTCCCCAGGGCATCGGCGATGCGAAAAGAGCCGGGGCGCAGCCGCGGCAGGGCAGGAAAAAATTTGAGCATGGTAGGTCTCCGGGCAAGTGGAAGCCGTCCCCAGAACATGCCTGCCGGCAGCGATCTGCGTGTTCGTTGTCGGCCAGCGGCAGGGCTGGACGGCTCCCATGAAGGAGCGCTGCCGCCGACATTTCATGACCGCAGGAGAAGGCCCTTGCGTCTGCCGCAAGCGAAGCCTCGGGCGGTCCGCCAGAATGATTTTAGGTAGGAGGCTTTGTAGGCCTTTTCGTCGCGAGCCAGGCCTCGATCTCGGCCTGCTGGAAGCCCGATATGAGCTTGCCATCAAGGACGAGCGTTGGCGTGCCGGAGATGCCCATGGCTTTGACCGTCGCGGCGTTCGCGGCGACGCGCTCTGCGCCTTCCTTGCATTGGACGAGCGGCTTCTTCGTTTCCCCGGCATAGGCCGAGGTGAAGGCTGCCGGCGGGTCTTTGGCGCAGAGGATATGCTCTGCCTTCGAAGCGGCGTCAGGATGAATGCCGCTCACAAAATAGATCTGCCGGCGCACGGGTTTTCCTTCCGCAGCCTTCGCCGCCCAGAAACGGTCGAGCGCGCGGCAATAGGGGCAGTCGGGATCGGTGAACTCGATGACGGTCGGGGCGCCGGGCGGACCGATCGTGAGGGCCTCCCCTGGATCGAGCGACTTGAGCTTCTTGCGGGCGGCTGCGTCCTGGGCAAGTGCGGTCAGGTTGACGCCATTCCTGTCGTAGATCGTGGCGAACAGGAGATGGTCGCTTTCGGGCGCATAATAGAGAATGCGTCCGCCAGCGCTCGCTTGATAGAGAGGCCCCTGCACCGGGGCCGCTGCAAAATCCTCGAACTGGAGATTGGCAAAGCTCTGGTGGAGCTGCTTTTCTGCCTTGGCTGCGAGCGCGGAAAGCGCGGCATCCTTTTCCTCAGGAACGCCGGCGAAGGCTGCACTTGTAATCCCGCAGCAGAGCGCGGCGCCTAGCAGAAGGCGAGAGATATGTGCGGACTTCATTCGACCGCTCCTGTGACCTGACGGCTGGGCCGGAGAAGGGCTGCGTCGAGATGGACCGCGCTTCCCAGGTGGAGCATCGGCGCCGCGGCGGCGTCTGATGCCGTCCGGGCAGACCGCTCGGCGATCTGAAACTGGTTTCCGCTTTCGGTGATCGTCAGTTGGTCGATGCTGCTGGCGGGCGACGGCTTGGCTTTCGTACCGAGTGCGCCAGCAGACGCCGACATCGGCACCGATGCCGCCGCGGCTAGCATCCCGACGATTGCGATCTGCAATTGGAAACGCATCCTATCATTCTCCTCAGCATGGGGGTCCGTGACCGGACGGTGCTGCAGACATGGTCCCAAAGAAGCTGCTGTGCAGGCTTCCCGACCGGTGGGGAGGTGGTGCGCCGAGACCCGCAATCGCCGCAATGGGTGGGGCACTGACGTGCCGCTTTCGGCACCTCAGTGCCGAAAGCGGCATTTAAATGCCGCTTTTCCCAAAAGTGCAGCTTCAAATCAGGCTTTGGCGGTCATGCTCTTTGGCGGATTTCGCCCGAATCAGTTCGAGGAGAAGAAAATGGCTGCTCGCCGATCGAGGACCTATCGCCTGCGCCTGTCAGGCGAGGGGACCGAGCGCTTCCTTGCATGTCATCATCGCCTGGCGAGGCTGACCGGCAGCCTCGTTCCCTATGGCGCCACGCTCTTCGTTGCCATGCTCCTCACCGCAGGCTCGGACACAGCGGAAATCGCAGCCGAGGTCAGCCTCGCGGCTGCGCAGCGATCGCGAAGTGACAAGGAGCATTTTGTCGGCGCATCCGATCGGCTGAGCGCCATCGAGACGCAAATTGGCCATCTTGTCGAACAGACGGACATGGTCAGCGCACGACCATCCCAGGCGGCCATGTTCATCGCCGGCATCGCCATCATGGCCGCCAGCGAGGATAAGGCGATCATGGCTGCATTCGATCGAATGACCAGGCTGGTCGCTGACGGCTGAGCCCAATCAAGCCAAATCACTGACTATACTGCCGCGTCGATTCAGGCATTGCGCCCAAATTGGGATCGATAATGTTTGACCTGCGGCGTAATCCACACAAACAACAGTTTGTCGGAAATGTGCATGAGAGCTTTGGGAAACGATCAGGGAGATCCTGACGATGTCATCTCAAAGCGGGGCGCCGCATGACGGTGTCTTCATTCTTGCCGAGGTGAAGCTGATCTCGGGGCGCCGTATCGAGGAACGGCGCAAATTCCAGCGCATGACGCAGAAAGAACTGGCCGCGCTTGTGGGGATGGGCGTGCGCTGGCTCAGGGAAGTCGAGGCGGGCAGCCCCAAGTCCCGCATCGACGACCATATGCGCTGCGCGCATGGCCTTGGCCTCACCGCATCGCATCTTCTCTTCCCCATGCTGTTTCTGGAGCATCACATGCAATTTCCGCGACAGATTTTTCATAGCGATATGGCCGAACTCGAGCGTCGATGCATCGAGTTCATCGCCAGCTTTCACCTGCGTCCGTTTCTTCCCGGCGCAAACCCTCCAACAAGATAGCGGGGAGCTGCACCAGCATGTCGCCAGAGGCGATAACCGCCGACCGTGTCTACAGCGATCTCAAGCGGCGGATCGTTAGCGGCAATTGGCGGCCCGGATCGGTCCTTGCGATTTCGCAAATCGCCAATCATGTCGGGACCAGTGTGACCCCTGTTCGCGATGCGGTCCAAAGGCTGGTGGGCGAAGGCTTCGTGGCTATAATTGGTACGGGAGGCTTTTGCATCCCGAAGGTCACAAGGCGCGTCATGAGCGATCTCTACAGCTGGCACTCGGACTTGGTTCGGCTTGCCGTCCGTGACGCGCAAGACATTGCTGAAATAGGTCCCTTTCCAACATTGGCCGAACGGGACGAGGAGAGGAGCGTCGGTCATGTCGTCAGCTTGACGGAGGAGATGTTTTGCAGGCTTGCGGCCTGTTCGCCCAACGCCAATCATCTTAGCGCCATTCTTAGCGTCAACGAACGACTCCATATCATGCGCATGCATGAGCCGAGCCCCAGAAGGCGTCTGCGGGAGATCGAGGCGATCTGGAATGCGCTCGCTTTGGGAAATAAAAATAGCGCCAGAGCGACTTTATGGTCATATCATCGTCGACGTTTGTTGGCGGTTGAAAATATTTTTCAGTCCATGGTCAGGTCTGGCTATGTAAGTGAAACGAAGGAACTGCCGAGCGCTAGCGACGGGCGCGGGTCTTGAATAACATTCTGCCAACCTTGGCCGTCATATATGCCATCAAAATGGGCGCGTATATGCTCGGATAAGCCGAACATCTTGCCTTATTATTGCATTGCCGCGCTCCCGCGGCATCAATGGAGGTAAAGATGGAACGTGAATCCGCACGGAACGAAGCGCTGATCGACCTCGGCTCGGCTGTCGAGGAAACCAAGGGCATCGCCGGCAACGCCCGCGATGTGGACCAGTCGCCACTCCTGGGTATCGGCATCGTCGAGGAATGACATGCTCGGGGACGCGCAAGGCTCTTGCGCGTCCTTTCCCCTGACGATCCAAAGGGAGGACGCGATGCGCTACGCTCTGCGCAATGGCCTTCATCATGCTGACCTGGGTGGGCATATCATTTTCCTCGATATGCAGGACGGTCGCTATTTCTCGGTTCCCAATAGCTGGAATGATTGTCTGCGGAACGCGATCGGCAGCGTTGAGCTGGAGCTGGACAAGGCGGTGCTGCCCCGATTGCTGGAGGCCCGGCTCCTGGTGCCATCAGACCCGGCCGGGCATGAATCTGTTCCTGCGCTGCCCCTTCTGCCTGAGAGATCTTTGCTAGATGAGGCCCTTGCTGAAGCCAGCAGAATTGCTCGATGGCGCGCAGCGCTCGCACAGTGGCTTACCCGGCGGGCGTTGAGCCGTGACGGCCTAAGCGCAGTCACGACGGCCATGGGGAGGTTGGAGCGGCGCCCGGAAAGCAAGCCCGAGCGGGCATTGAAGGTCGCAACACGATGGGCGACGGCCTTTTTGCGGTCCGGTACGCTGGTGACGAGCGCCGATAATTGTCTGATACGCTCGACTGCTCTGGCCATCATGTTGAGGCGCAGAAATGTACCCGCCCAACTCGTTTTGGGGGTCACTGCCAGTCCATTCTCGGCCCATGCCTGGGTTCAGATGCGTGACCTGCTCTTAAACGATCGCATCGAGCATGTGCGTTCCTTTACGCCGATCTGGGCTTTGTGATGGCGGACAGATTTCTCATGCTTGCGTCGCGCGATGCCGGCGTCCGTGCAACTGTCCTTCAATTCGCGGAACAGCGCGAATTGAGGATCGTCCGAAATGATGCAGGGCTTCTCATCCTATGCTCCGCCGACGCTGGTTGGCAAAGCTTGGTGGACGGGAAATGTCTCATTGTTGGCAGCCTGTTTGCCAAATCCAATTTTCAACCAACAAAGCTGGATGATGCTTTTGCTGGCAAAGATGGATGTCCCGCGTTCGAGGTGCTGCTTGATCGATACTGGGGCCGATATGTCGCGTTGTCCCTCGCAGAAGATACGGTTCAGATTCTGAGGGATCCTTCAGGTGGACTTCCTGCCTATCATCTCGAGTGCGACAGGTATCTCGCGGCCGCGTCGGATGCCAAGCTGCTGGTCGAGGCAGGACTGCTCCAGCCTGTGATCGACCATGATTCCATCCTGCAACAGTTTCGCCAGCCCAATGGGCGTTTGAGCGCCACGGGGCTTTGCGGGCTAAGGGAATTGATGCCGGGATATGCGCTCGAATGGCAGGGGCAGCGCGCGACGGAGAAGCCGCTTTGGTCGCCTTGGAGTCATGCCCGTCGGCGTTTCTATGGTGATTTCGAGCAGGCCGCTCGCCAGCTGCGCGAGACCGTCGACGGCTGTATAAAGGCGCTGGGCCGCCGTGAGAACGGCGCCACACTGATCGGTATGTCGGGTGGTCTGGACTCCTCCATCATCGCCGCGGCTCTGCGCGAGGTCGACTTTGGCGCCGAAGGTATCAGCATCGCGACAAAGCATCCCGATGGTGATGAGCGGCACTATGCGCGGCAGATTTGTAGCAGGCTTGGCCTGCCCTTCCATGGCGCGCAATATGATGTGAGCCATGTCGATCCCTTACGGCCAAGCGCACCTCATCTGGCGCGCCCGACGGGCGAAGGCTTTCTTCAAAGCTATGATCGGATAGTTATGGATCTGGCGAGAGAGCGGGGCGCTCGATCTATATTCCGTGGAAATGGCGGCGACGCGGTCTTCTGCTTCATGCAAAATGTGATGCCGATCCTCGATCGCTGGGAAGCGAAGCACGAGCGCAGAAATATCATGCAGACCGTCTCGGATGTGTGCCGAATGACGGATAGCGACATGCGGGCGGTTCTCAAGGCAAGCTGGGAGAAGAAACGCGGATCACCCCTTTCATCGATGTCTCGGGTGGATGATCTTTTCCTGTCGAGCCGCGATGTCGATCGCTCGCTACCGGCCGTTCCGGGGGAGGAGCAAATGGCGGATTTGCCGCGGGGTCGAATCGTCCATGCCCTATGGATCTTGCGGGTCCAGCGGTTCACCGAAGGCTATGCACGAGACGGTGAATTGGAAATGATCTGTCCTCTGCTTTCGCAGCCCATCGTGGAGCTCTGTTTGTCTATTCCAAGCTGGTACTGGATCGAGGGCGGCATCAACCGCGCTGTCGCGAGGCAGGCCTATCGTCCGATTCTGGGGCCGGAAGCCATGCAGCGGACGCGAAAGGGCGGGCCAGCCGCTTTCTGCGTGGATCTGCTCGAGGCTTATCGCCAGTCGTACAGAGAATTGCTTCTGGATGGTCTGCTGGCGCGGCATGAAGTCATAGATCGAAATGCCGTTGAGGCCGCTCTCGCATATGAGGGGCCTCAACGCGGTGATGGCTATTTGCGTTTACTTGCGCTGGCAGACGCTGAGGCTTGGGTCCGGCATTGGTCCGGGGCCGGGGCCGGGCGACTTTCCACGAATGCCGGCATGGTGGCGGCCAATGCCGGATCAAGCCATTTGCTCGCGAGAGACGATGCGTGATCGGGGTGCAGCCAATGTTCGAACCATGCGATGTTGCGATAATAGACGGCCAGACGGTGAGCAGGCTGCCATTTGATATGATGTTCGGCGGGAAAGACATATAGCGCACTCGGCACGCCATTAGCCTGGAATGCGGCCAGCGGTTCGAGGGCGCCGAGATACTCATCATCGGACATTTGCATCAGGACCGGCACTTTGAGCCTCGGGGCATTGCGGACGAGGGAGTAGCAGTTCCAGAAATCTTCGCCAGCCCCCATCGTCGGATAGCCAGACGCGATATAGCTTCTGGCGCCCGCGGGCCCTGCAAGCGGGAGAAAGGTTCCCGGTTCTTCAAAGCTACTGCTGACCGATGCAGCCGCGAAGCGGTTGCTGTTGGCCAGAGCATATTGGGTATTGCGGGTGCCGTCGCTTAGGCCGGAAATGCCCACCCTCTTTGGATCGATCAATCCGCGAGTGGCGAGCTCGTCGACAATTGTTTCGAGCGAGGAGAGGACGCTGCGCAGATCCGCCCAGTCTTCCAGATTGTGCCGGAAAAGCTCATCGCCATCCTTTGCCGGCCGCCCCATGCCGACGAAGCGGGGGCGCTCGAAACTCAGGACGGCGAAGCCTCGCCCGGCAAAAGCCTGGATGGGATATTCGTCACCTGTCCCGCCACGGAGGAATCCACGGCTGTCATATTGGACAATGATCAGAGGAAGGCGCGACTTTCCATCATAGCCTGGAGGCAACACCAGATCGCCAAAGGTCTCGATACCATAGGCATTGCGCCATTGAAGCCGCTCCGCCTTACCAAGCGCGAGTTGGCGGAATTGGGGGTTGAGGTCGAGGACAGTCGCCATGCTTCCATCCATCCCCACGAATTTGAGGCTGGCCGGGCTTTCTGCGCCTTCATGCAGGCAGAGCAGCTTGCCGTTCACTGGCTGGCAACTGGCCAGCATATCCGTGGTTACGAACAGGCGTTCCGGCGGCTTGCCGTTTCCCGGCGTCCAGCGATAAAGCGCAAGTTTGCTGCTGCCCCAACCTTCGCGGCGCAGGAACAGGACCGCATTGCTGCCCTCTGGCCACCAGAGGTCGACAATGTTGTCGCAGACATCGAAGTTGCAGGTGACCTTGGTCCCTGACTGAAGTTCGGCCTTTAGATCATATTGGGGAAGGAAGCCGCTTCCGCTGCGTGGGGAGGTCCAGATTCGAGATTGGGACGGACCCTCGGCAAAAAGCGCGGCGTCCTCCGGTTTTTGTCCGGCTCCGCGCCCGTTGAACGCTGCGATTTCACTTGGCGTTGCGTCGCGCGCAGCGGCGCCCGAATTGGGAATGACAAGATAGCGAGGTTCGGCGCCTATCGGCGGGAAGGGGCGGCTACTGGCCTTGGGAACGAACCTTCCATCATAATGATATCCCGACCGGCCTTCCTCATCGATGAGCGCGTGGGCTTTGCGCAGCCCGGGCCGCGTCACGAAAATGAGGCCATCATGCGTCCAACGCAAATCCTCGACATCGTCGATTTCGGACGTCATCTGCTCGGCGTAAGTTCCATCGGCGGCAGCACGCCAGACTTGAGCGACGTCTCCGACACGCTTGAGATAGGCGACCCATTTCCCGTCCGGCGACCAGTGCGGGGTGATAAGCTGGGCAACGCCCGTCGGAAATCCGGTGATGCCGGTACGGTTTAGTGTCCTCCGGATGAGTTCACCGCCACTGTCGATCTGCCTGAGGGTGTGGCCTGCCCCGAGAGATAGGACGAACAGGCCCTGACAGTAATCTGTGCCTGCCTTGTCCACGCGTCGGATCTGGAAGGCGACGGATTTCTGGTCGGGAGAAACGGAAATCGCGCCCGGCGTGACGATGGCTGCGCTGGAAGGGAGCCCCACATCCCGCAGACGCAGCAGATCTTCGGGAGTGACTGGCCGTCGTTTGACAGGGACCTTTTCTTCATGAGGGGCGAGGTCATTGCAATTCGCCGGCACGCTGGCGAGGGCAGGCGTGCCGGCGGCAAGGGCTAACGCAGCTGTCGAAAGCGTCAGCCCCAGAACATCGAGTTTCATTGAAACCTCTTCGTCACGGTTATGCTGACGAAGCGGCCGACTGCCGAATAATTGGTGGAGTCATAGGGCGGGTAATAAGGAGCAGCGGTGCGGATCACGTCCGGCTTGTCATTGAAGATGTTGAGGGCCGAGGCGCTGACCTCGACACCGTTGAGGAACCCGTCGCCCTCTGCGGTTCGGTAGCGGGCGGTAAAATCGAATGTGGTCATGCCATCGACAGAGACGACGGTTGCCAGCCTTCGATCTTTGAGGCCGCCAATGTAATTGCCAAACAGCCCGACGCTCAGGCCCCCGTGCGACCAGCTTGCCCCGGCCCGCCCGCGCCATTTCGGCGGATAATAGAGCGTACCTGCCGCTGGGACTGCCTCGGATGTCGGCGTCAAAATCCTCTGGCTTTCGAGATAGGCAAGATTGCCCATGAGAGAGATTGGATCGCCGGAGGCCAGCTTGAAGCCATAGCTCAGGTCGAGATCGACGCCTTTCATCGTCTGCTTCGCGATGTTGACATAGCGCCCGTCGATGACGGCAACGACATCGTCGACATCGAAAGGGGCTGTCGTCAGATTAGTGAGGCCCGACGGGGATCCCGCGATGAGGCTTTCGATTGCATCATCGCTTGGGGACAGATCGACCAGCGACTGATAGGAAGCGTTGGTGAGCAGGCCTGTATAGGAGGTGATCGCCGACGCAATCCGGTTCCTGTATCGGATATGGTAAAGGCTGACCGCCGCGCGCAAGCCTTTGATGGTCGTTGGATGAACCGCGAGCGTGCCCGAAATCGTCGTGGCGCGTTCCGGGCGAAGATTGGGATTGCCACCCGACAGGAAAAGGGTCGTGGCGGCGGCGGGATAGCCTGTAGCGCCGAAATAGCTGACAGGCAGGAGTTGCGCCGTATAGTCCAGATTCTGCTGATAGAGGGTCGGCGTCTTGAAGGAGCGTCCCCAGGAGAATTTGAGATCCGCTTCTCGTGAGGGCGCGTAGATCATGCCCAATTTAGGGGTGGTCACCTGACCCATGCCGCCTGAGTAGCGCTCATGCCGTGCTGCGGCGCTGAATTCGAGCGATCGGACAAAGGCAATGTCCTGCTCCGCGCCGATGATCGGGATGGCAGCTTCGCCGAAGAAATAGCTGCTGCTGCGATCCTTGGAGAATTGCAGAGCGGTGCTTGTTCCTGTCGCCCGGGTGACGGCGAGGTCGGCAATGAGCCTGTTCGAACGATATCCACCGCCCAGAGCCAGCCGGAGATCACCGCCAGGCAGCCTCAGCGCTGGGCCGTCGAAATTCAGTTCGAAATTGGTTGATTTGTTCGTGTAGGCGCCGATCGATGCAAAATTGAGCGCGCCTGCGACGAACAGGCGCGTGTCGATCGCGATCTTGTCCTCGCCGAACGTCGCCATGGCTGTGGCAAGCCAGTCGGCCGGCATCTTCCATTCGATCTTGGGCGAGACAGACCAGGCCGTGTTCACAGGTGTTCGGCGATAGCCCTGATCGAGATAATCGTTGCTGACGAGGGGCTGGATCGTCGTCGACTTGCGGTGGTTAAACAGCAATTCGGTGCTGAAAGTGAGGCGCTCAGTAGGCTCCCAAAAGCCTGTGCCGAGCAGATTATGCTGCCTGATCGCGGGGAAGATCGTCGTGCTGGGGAATGTCTCGCTGGTAAAGGAGCGCTGGCCGGCCTTGATGGCAGTGTTGTGATCATAGGTATAAGCGAACAGAAAGCCTGCATTTGCGGCGGTCTTGCCCACAACGACACTATATTGCTGCTGTTCGTCGCCGCCATCGGTGGCGCTGCCGAGGCGGGCGGAAACCTCCATCCCCTCATAACTGCGCTTGAGGATGATGTTTGCGACCCCGGCGACGGCATCCGAGCCATACACGGCGGAGGCCCCATCCGTGATGATCTCGATCCTGTCGAGCGCGCCCAAGGGAATCGCGGAAATGTCGATGGCCTGCGATACCCCATTATAGGCAAGACGTTTGCCGTTCAGCAGGGTCAACGTGGCATCGGGGCCGAGGCCGCGCAGATTGAGGCTGGAAGCTGAACTGACATTCTCGTTGCTGATGCCTCCGCTACCCACGGTGACCCCGGGGTTTTGACCGCCCGAGAAACTCTGGGGGAGACTGCGCGCAAAATCGCCCAGATTGCTGAGGCCAGCCATCTGGATTTCGTCTTTGCTGGTCGTCATCATGGGTGACGTGCTCGAGACGCCACGGATGCGCGAGCCTGTGACCGATAGCTGGATATCCGTCGCGCCGGTTACCTCCTCGCGCGACGGCGCCTCTCGCCCCCGCAGGGTGATGGTGCGATCCCTGATTTCGGCGGTGAGCCCCGAAGGCGCGAGGAGGGCGGCCACGGCTTCTTCGACCGTGTAGGCGCCGGCGAGAGAGGGAGCGCGAACACCCTTGAGGCTTTTGGCATCGGCGACAAGCTGATAGTCGCTGTCGCGCGCAACAAAGCGCAGGGCTGAAGCAAGATCCTGCTCAGGAAGATTATAGGCCTTTGTGGATTCCTGTGCGGTTGCATGGGTTGAAACTGCACCCATGCAGAGTGCCGCGCTGGTCAACAGCGCAATCTTTACGATGCCCATTATTTGCCCCTATTCGATCTTGCCTCTTTTTGAGGCTCAATAGGGAAGACAGCGCTCTGCTATTCTAAAGCCAGTAGCTCGAATTATTTTTTCTCGGTTAAAATCAGTCTGTGAGGCCGGGACCGATCGATGTCGAGATCGAGGAAGGCGCTGATGGCGTGTGCGACCCTTTCGATGTCGCGTATGTCGATATCGGCGAATATCTCGCGGCGGCCAAGCGCAGGGCTCGCAAGTTCGATCTTGGTTTCGCTATAGCTATTGGCTTCGGCGATCACGTCGTTGATCGGCACATTGTCGAAGCTCTTCACGCCGGTCACCCACTGCTGCTCGGATCGAGGCGCAGAAATGACAGAAAGCTCAGTGGCTTGTCCAGCCTCCAGTGTCAGCAGCTGGCCTGGGCGCAGCTGCAGCGACTTTGCCTGCCCGCCCGGGACCGGTCGCCTGACGGCTAGGGTCAATGTGCGTTCGATAGGGCTAATGCGAACGCCTTGGCGGACCGATATGTCGAAACTGCCGACCTCGCTTGTGACGTCGGCTCCTCCGCCACGGACGAGGAATGGCCTTTGGCTATCCTGCACGACGCTGAACCGTGCGCGCCCGCGTTTGATTTCCACACTGCGTTCCTTGGCAGTGATGCGCACCAACAGGAGCGTGTCCGTGTCGAGAATGACGGACGTGCCGTCGGCCAAACGCTCGGTCCGGACCTCGCCGATGCGGGTCTCGATCGGGGTGCGCGCCTCGCTCTGCGCGATCAGCGAGGGCGCAGTGCCTTCTGATCGCCACCAGATACCTGCCGCCGCGAGAAGCACGAAGGCGAGCGAGGCGGCCAGGACAAGTGGTGATCGGGTGAAGTTGTGATCCTTGACCGGCGACTTTGACTCTCGATCCCTCATGCCGAGACGGGCAGCGGCGTTGCTCCCTTCGAGGGTCTTGCGAACGATACTGAGGTAACGATCCTGGCGCGACGGATCGGCCGCCACCCAGGCAGAAAAGGCCGCCTGATGCATACCGAGGCTGTCTAGCGCCGTAGGGTCGGGGACGGCGTTTGGGTCGGCGAGGATGGTCATCGCCCATTCCATCGCCATCTGCTCGTCGCGCTCGGCTCGAGCCGCGTCTGCGTCAATCATCATTCGCCTCGCGATGGGCAACGACATGCTTGATAGCTTTGAGCATCTGTTTCTGGACCACCCAGAGGGGGACACCTAGTTCCTCGGCTATCTCTACATAGGTCTGGCCGTCTACGCGGTTGCGCAGGAAAATGTCGAGTGTCTGGGGCTTAAGCTGGTCGAGGATCAATTTCCAGCGGGCCAGATCCTGGCGCGCCTGTGTTTCACGGTGCGTGTCGCTGGGAGAGACGAGGTCAGGGCCATCACCAATGAGTGTCGATCGCCGGGAGAGGCGCGTCGAGCCGCGTGCCACGAAATTCCGCAAAAGATTTGTCGCGATCCGCGTCAGATAGGCATGGGGGCTGGCAAGGGCGTGCACCGGCGCTGTGCGGACGAAGCAGGTGAATGTTTCCTGGGCGAGTTCATCGGCGTCGGCCTGGTTGCCGAGTTGGCGCGTGAAGAAGCGCATGAGGCGGGGCTTCTCCTTCCGATAGAAGTCCGGGAAGCGAAAGCCTTCGTTGCCGGAATCCGTATGTGTCAGAGGATCGCACAGGCGGTCCTCGCTTCTGCCCTGGCTCATTGTCGCACCTATGTCCTCTCGGGGCGACGGCCAAAGCCGGATATTGGAAACCTGTTCAACGAGCAGGCGCATGCGCCTTTATCGGCAAGCCGACTGGACATGCGCGCATGCTACCCGGCCTCCAAATCTGGCGACCGAGCTTCGTTGAAAAGGGTTTCCACGCCCCGCTTCCGCGCTTTCAGCGGAAGCGGACCCAATGTGCCGGAATGACGGGGGAGCGCAACCCTAAAGAACAGACTTTGTGACGTTTTTGCGAACGGCAACTGGCGGTGGAAGCAGAAGAAGTGAGAGGTTGGGCGGCTGCCCGCTGTGCGGGCACCGCGCTCTTGCCGGCGCGGCGTGCCGCCGCACCGGCCGGGCTCGGCTGCGCCGATCCCGGCCCTGCGGGCTGTGATCGCTGCCGCGCATCGGGCCTCTCGAAAGAATTGATGCAGGCGATCTTCAAACGACCGACGCCCGCATGGCGACATACCAGCGGCGGGGAGGGGAGGAGGGGAGATAGCGGCGCCGAAAGGCTTGTTGAATTCCAGAAGGGAGTGGCCGCAGATGGCGCATCATCACAATGTGAGCGGATGTTTGGCGAGGTTCGTCGCGCGGATGCGCGATCGGGTTCCGGACGATATCTGCGCTGCGCGCATTGGGCGCTTCTTGGAGAGAAGTGCACCGGCCGATACCGCCCGACTTCCTGATGCTCTTGGACAGCGGGACGGGAGGATCGAGAAGGCGGTGGCAGATATGGAACCGCTCACACGTGGCATTTTGATCCTGGTGGTGGGACGTAAGATGTCTGTGTCGGAGGTGGCCCGGCGTTTCCGCATGAGTGAAGAGCGCGTCTGTCGGCATTTCAGGCGGGCTATGGAGATGGTGGCGGGGCAGGCATGATAGCGCGCAGGTTCGAATTTGAGCGCACCCCAACCTTGCCGGGCTGCCAGCTCCCGTGCCGGCTATAAGGCTGGAACTCTATCCCTCGGCGGACGCTTGCATGAGATGGCCATCACTCCCCGCCAAAAGGGCGCAACAAGCGCAAGGCGGCGTCATGCGCCCGCCCGCGCCGGATTCCTCGATCGAATAGAGCCGTTCTTTGCAGGCAAGGACGTCATTGGCGGGCCGCTGCTGCTCGCCACGATCGTGGCGTTGCTGTTCACAAACAGCCCGGTGCGCGAAAGCTATGAAGGCTTCTGGGACACACAGCTTCTTTTTGGCTTCGGCCGGCTGTCGGTAAGCCACAGCGTCGCGGAATGGATCGACCATGCGCTGCTTCCGCTGTTTTTCATTGTCATTGGCACAGATGTGAAACGCGAGCTTGTGCGTGGCGCCCTGTCGCAGCTGCGCACCGCTATCTTCCCGATCGCTGGCGCCGTAGGCGGTATGGTGGTTCCTGTCTTCCTGTTCTGGCTGATCGCGCGGGACAGCGATGCGATCGCGGGCTGGGGCACTGTCATCACCATGGATACCGCCTTTGGCCTTGCGCTGATCGGCTTGTTTGCCACGCGTTTGCCCGATGGGGTGCGCGCGCTGTTTCTTGCGTTTGCAGCCATCGATGACATTGGTGGGCTGCTGGTCATCGCTGCGGCCTATAGTGACGCGATCTATCTTGATGGCCTCTTGATTGCGGCCATTGGCTTTGCCGCCATCTACCTCCTGCGCCACCTGCGCTGGGGGGCGAGCATCCCTTATGTGCTGCTGGCTCTCCTGCTTTGGGTCGGTATCCTGCGATCGGGCATCCATACGACAATCGCGGGGGTGCTTCTTGGCTTTCTCGTTCCGGTCTATCCTCGGCTTGGCCGTAAGGATTTCGCTGACAATGTTCAGGATGAGATCGACGAATTTCAGCAGGCACATCGCCGTGCTGCAGGAGAAGGGCAGGGCGACGACGCCAGCCGTTCGGAAAGGAAAGCGCAAGAGCGTCTGGGCTATCTTCACGAAATGACGGGCGCCACGCATGCCACGGGAGAGCGGATCATCACGTTGCTTGCGCCCTGGATCAGTTATGTCGTGCTACCGCTTTTTGCCCTGTCGAACGTGCGGATCCACATCAGCTCCGAACTTGTGGCTGATGCTATGGGTTCGACGCTTGCACCAGCCATTCTTCTTGGCTTGTGTCTGGGTAAGCCCCTGGGCTTTCTCGGCTTCAGCTGGATCGCCGCTCGGCTGGGTCTCGCGCGCCTGCCAGACAAAGTCTGCTGGTCGATGGTCGGCGCGATAGGGGCGTTAGCAGGGATCGGCTTCACGATCTCGCTCTTCATATCGGGACTGGCGTTCAGCGACGCCAGGAATCAGGAAATAGCGTCGCTGGCGATCATCGCGGCTTCAATTTTGGCAGGTCTGATCGGTTATGCGGCGCTCAGGTTCGCAGCACGAGGCTCGGTTGAGCCATCGGGTTAATGTCCCATATGAGGGGCTTTCCCGCCCTCTTCGTGCTGCGAGGTCAAGGCTGACATGGCGGCTCTGTGAATTTTACCAGCCCAATGAAGCCGCCCCTTTTGGTCGCTGATCAGATCCTGCCTGACTTCAAGTTCCGCGTAGGGCAGATCACGCCCGATGGCGTGAAGGGGTATGCTGTAATCGGTGGAGTCCATTCGATAGGGTTCGTTATCGCCCACGCATATCGAGCTGTCGCCTTGGAATGCGAAAAGCATGGCTTTGGCGAAGTCTGTTCGTCCAAGCCAATGCAAAACCCCTACATCCCAGGGCCTGACATGTCCGTCCAGCGTCGGCGTGAAGCTGTGGAGCGCAAGCAGGATTGTCGTCATCCCAGCTTTATGTCTCGCATCGAGCATCGCTGCTATGGCTGCATGGTAGGGGGCATGGATGGCCGAGATCCTGGCGCTCAGGTCGGTATCATTGAGCGCGCAATTTCCAGTGATTGTCGTGCCGTCGGATTGGACAGGCACGGCGTCCTCCCGTTCGGGATCGCGATTGCAATCGACCACCAGCCGGGAGTATGCCTGATGGATGAAAGGCGCGTCTAGCAGGCGCGCCAACTCCCTTCCAAGGCCCCGCACGCCGATGTCGATCGAGATATGCCGCGATCGGTCCGCGGCGGTCAGGCCCAAGTCGCCCAGCGTCTTCGGGATGGCTGCCCCTGCGTGATCGCCGATCAGCAGGAACGGCGAGCGCCCTTCCGCGTTATCGATGGCGGACGGCGCCGGATCGTCCGGACCTAATAATGTCGCGGCCTGTCCGGCCATCGGGATCTTCCTTTCATGCCGTTGCTGACGATCCATCACGTCACCACCTATCGTTATCAGCAGCCGGTGTCGCTGGGCGAACATCGCATCATGATGCGGCCGCGCGAAGCCTTCGACCAGCGATTGCTGTCCGCCCGGCTCGACGTGGATCCCGAACCCAGCGAGCTGCGCTGGCTGCATGATGTATTCGGAAACTCCGTCGCCATCGCCTTGTTCAAAAAGCGCGCCTCGCATCTGGTCGTCACCAGCGAAGTGACGCTGGAACATGCGCCGCTGGCGCAGCAGCAAGTCGATGTGGAACCCTATGCCCGGCTGTTTCCGTTCACTTACTCGTCGGAGGATATGCCAGATCTGCTGCGGTCGATCGAGCGGCAGCATCTGGACCCGGAACGGGTGGTCGACAATTGGGCGCGCGATTTCGTTCGCAATGACGGCAATACCGGCACGGTCGACCTGTTGGCCCGGATCGCGACCGGCATCCAGCGCGACTTCACCTATGTCCCCCGGCATGAGAAAGGCACCCAGTCGCCGATCGAGACGCTGCGCAAGCGGCAGGGCACCTGCCGCGACTTCGCGGTTCTGATGATCGAAGCGGTGCGGGCGCTGGGCTTCGCTGCGCGCTTCGTGTCGGGCTATGTCTACAACCCGTCCCGGCATGAGGGCGTGGTGGGCGGCGGCAATACCCATGCCTGGGTGCGCATCTTCCTGCCTGGATCGGGCTGGGGCGAATTTGATCCGACCAACGGCATCATCGGCAATCGCGGCCTGATCCGCGTGGCGATCGCGCGCGATCCTTATCAAGCGCTGCCGCTGTCGGGCACCTGGTTCGGCCTGCCCGCCAGCTTTCTGGGCATGGACGTATCGGTCGATGTCCATCGCGCCGATCCCGCGCTCTTCCCCACTACCGGCCATGGCGCCATCAACAGCCGCATCGTCGGCGCTTCAGGAAAGACCCCGACATGCTGATCCGCTGCGGCTATGATATTGAATTTTCCACCGACACGCGGATGGCGATGATGGCGCTGCTCAGCCTCCACCCCTCGCGCCATCAGGATCTGCGCACGCCGCAGCGGTTGATCGCCAGCCCCGACATCCCGCTCTATCATTTCGAGGATGGGTTTGGGAATGTCGCCACCCGGCTGACCATCCCGCCCGGCAATCTCACCCTGTCCTGCGACTTCGTGATCGAGGATAGCGGAAAGCCAGACCGGCGCGCGACCGACGGGCCGCAAATGCCGGTCGAGGAATTGCCCGATGCGGTCATGCCCTTCCTGCTAGGCAGCCGCTATTGCGAGACCGATCGGCTGATGGACGTCGCCTGGGCCAATTTCGGCCATCTCGCCGCCGCGCGCGACAGGGTCGATGCCATCGTCGACTTCGTCCACAATCATATCGAGTTCGGCTATCATCACGCCCGGTCGGACAAGACCGCCTGGAATGGCTATCAGGAGCGGCAGGGCGTGTGCCGCGACTTCGCCCATCTCGCCATCACCCTGTGCCGCTGCATGAACATTCCGGCGCGCTATTGCACCGGCTATCTGGGCGACATCGGTGTGCCGCCGGTGGACGCGCCGATGGATTTCAGTGCCTGGTTCGACGTCTATATCGACGGCGACTGGTACACCTATGACGCCCGCCACAACCGCCCGCGGGTCGGCCGCATCCTGATGGCGCGGGGCCGCGACGCCACCGACGTCGCCTTGACGACCGCCTTTGGCCCGGCAAATCTGGTGCGGTTCCAGGTACATACCGATGAGGTGTCCTCCCTTGACTGATCCGATCGCCAACCCTCTGCTGCAACCCTGGACCGGCCCGCTCGGCGCGCCGCCCTTCGGAGAGGTGCGGGACGAGGATTTCCTGCCGGCGCTGACGACCGCGATCGGCTGGCATGAGGCGGAGATTGCCGCGATCGCCGGGCAGGATGCGGCAGCGACCTTCGACAATAGCATCGCCGCGCTGGAGCGGTCGGGCGAGGCGCTGGCGCGGGTGCGGCGCCTGTTTTGGACTCTGTCCTCGGCGCAGGGCACGCCGGGCATCCGCGCGATCGAGGCGGAGATGTCGGCGCGGCTGAGCGCCCATTCGGTCGCGATCAGCCATAATGCGGCGCTGGCCGCGCGCATCTTCGCGGTCCATGCCGCCCGGCATCAAAGCGGCCTTTCCGGCGAGCAGATACGGTTGGTGGAAAGCAGCCATGCCGGCTTCCTGCGCGGCGGCGCCGCGCTTGCTTCCGCCGACAAGGAACGCTTCGCCGCCATCGACGCGCGGCTGTCTGCTTTGTCGGTGCAGTTCGGGCAGAATGTGCTGGCGGCCACGGCGGCCTGGGTGCTGGATCTCGGGCCGGAGGATCTGGCGGGACTGCCGCCCGCCATGTGTGAGGCGGCCGCCGGGCGCGCGGCGGCCAAGGGGCAGGCGGGCCGCTATCATGTCACGCTCGACCGCACCGATTATGAAGGCTTCCTGACCTTCTCGCAGCGGCGCGACCTGCGCGAAACGCTGTGGCGCGCCTTCACCGATCGCTGTGACGGCGGGGCGCACGACAATTGGCCGATCATCGCCGAAACGCTGGCGCTGCGGCGGGAGCGGGCGGTGTTGCTCGGCTATGCCGACCATGCCCATTATGCGCTGGAAGACAGCATGGCGCATGATCCCGCGGCGGCGACCGACCTGATGCGCCAGCTTTGGGAACCGGGCAAGCGCCGCGCGGCGGAGGAGGCGGCGGAGCTTCAGGCGCTGATCGATGCGGAGGGTGGCGGCTTCGCCCTAGCGCCATGGGACTGGCGCTTCTATGCGGAGCAGGTGCGGCGCGCCCGCTATGCCCTGGATGGCGCGGCGGTGGCGGCGCATCTGCGGCTGGACGCGGTGCGGCAGGCGGCGTTCGACACCGCCGCGCGCCTCTATGACCTCCGCTTCACCCGGCGGGCCGACATTGCCGGCTATCATCCCGATGTCTGGGCCTGGGAAGTTACGGACAAGGATGGCGGCGCGGTGGGCCTGCTCTTCACCGACTATCTGGCGCGGCCGGAAAAGCACGGCGGCGCCTGGATGGGCAGCCTGCGGGTGCAGGAGGCGATGGACGGCGATGTTCGCCCGATCGTCTATCTCGTCGCCAATTTTGCCGCCGCGCCTCCGCCCGATCGCGGCGCGACCCGCCTGTCGATCGACGAGGCGCGCACGCTGTTCCACGAATTTGGACATGCGCTGCACGGCCTGCTCTCCCGCGTCACCTATCCCAGCCAGTCGGGTACGGCGGTCGCGCGCGACTTTGTAGAATTTCCCAGCAAGTTCATGGAAAACTGGATCGTCAGCCGCGAAGTTCTCGCCGGCTTCGGCGTGCCCGATGACCTGATCGCCGCGATCCGCCAGGCGGAGGCCTATGGCCAGGGCTTCGCGACGGTCGAACTGATCGGCTGCTCGCTGGTCGATCTCGCCGTCCACCAGCAACCGGCGGCGGAGGCGGACCCGCGCGCTTTTGTCGAGGCGGAACTCGTCCGGCTGGGGATGCCGTCCGAAGTCGGCCTGCGCCACCGCTTTCCCTATTTCACCCATATTTTCGACGGCGGCTATTCCGCCGCCTATTACAGCTATGCCTGGTCCGAAGCGCTCGATGCCGATGCGTTCGAAGCCTTTGTCGAGACGGGCGACATTTTCGACCCGCAACTCGCCGCGCGTTTCCGCGACGAAATACTGTCTGCTGGCGACAGTCGCGATCCTATGGAGTCGTTCCGCGCCTTCCTGGGTCGTGCGCCCGACGCACAGGCGCTGATGCGCACGCGGCATTTGGTGGGGGCTTGAGTGTCAGCCCTGGGACATTCTGGTCAGTCCGCTTCTTGGGACACCCTTGAATTAAGCTGCCGTCCCAAGCTGCTTTAAAGATCGCTATCAGGAACTGGAATCATTTCGCGTGAATGCATTTCGAACGGTGATTTCCATCGTTAGTCCGCTCATAGTGTTGCAATGCAGTTTCTGCATTAGGCCGGCTGGCAGCTCGGAAACGTCACGGACGATTTATCGTAGTTGTGGATATTGGCCTTCGTCACCTCTTGAGAGCGAATAGCGAGAGGGGGGTAGAACAAATTGATAAATATAACATAGAAAAACGTTACGCATGTTTTCTCTATGTCGAATTCATTAATCGGGTTTGTATAAGATGGCATCGAGCATTGCGGTACGGTTCTCCCAAATCTCACCGTCCGCACCATCAGGTTTATCGGCGTCGTACCAGTTCGAAAGCCGAATTACTTCGATTACGTTTTCCCAATAGTTATCGAGCGTAAGGGTGGTTCGTGGGAAGCTCATGCGCTGGGACGCTTGCAGGATGTTCGGCTTGCACAAGCAGATGAAGGTGTCAGGCCGCTTCATTGCAAGGAGGCGGCTGGCCGTTGGCACGCCACCTGTGCGCGAGGAATTGGCGAAGGCTTCCCTGAAGAGGCCGACGAATTTTTCATAGTGTCCCTTCGTGACCACGCCCTTCCTGGGTATGGAGTCCAGCGCATGGGCCAGATGCTGGTCGTTCCTGTCGATACGATTGGCAAAGTCGCCCATGCCCTGCATCGAGCCGAACCAGCCCCAGTCTCGCTTCAGGGAGGAATCCGTTTTCTGATTCACTCCAATGATGCCGGCAATCGCCTTCCGTTGGGCAGGCGGCAGGTCGGCGAAGGAAGCGACGGATGCGAACCATTCCTGCGCTATACGGAGGAGCGCAAGGCTGCCGCCTATATCGTGGTGGGCAGAAGCCCGCACTTCGGCGACATAGTCGTTCCAACTCATCGAGATGAGCGGTGAAGAGAAGGCGGCGGGCCTGATGCGGTCCAGCCCTTCGAGCGGATTGCTGGGAGGCTTGGGCATTCGTGCGGCCCGGCGCCAGCTGGCGCGATACGCGGTTGCGAAGTCCGCGGTGACCGGATCGCCGTATTTCCGGCAGCTGCGGGTGAACGCGAAAAGATCCTGGAAAAGCGGTTCATCGGCTCGCCCCGTCACGGCAATCGCGGCTTCGAGGTTCCGTTCCAGGCCTCCGAAGGTGAAGTTTGCGCTTCCCACGATGGCTGCTGCTTCGTCGCCCGACCTGAAGCAATAGACCTTTGGGTGATACGTTCCCTTCGGAAACCGGCAGGCGACCTGTGTATTCGGCATGCCAACGAGGGCTTCGATGAGATCAGGATCGGTCTGGCAGAAGGCCACGCCGAAGGTGACGTCCCGGAATTTCGCAGAATGTTTTAGAAAATCCTTGGCTACATCGGTCATGCTTCCCCAGGCCACCGCCCAGTGAAATTCGTCATGTTCCGCGATTAGGCCTCGCAATGCGATGGAAACCTCTTTCGCAGTCAGAAACTCAATCTTCATGTGCCTCCCAAAGTCGCTATGCGACGCCCATTCTCAAAATTCGCAGTGGGATCGTTCGGTCATATTCCTTTGTGAATAGTAAATTCCGCAGAGGGGCAGGCAGGAGATAGCCGGTGCGCATGGGGCGGCTACCGGGGTTAGGCTTCGATCGCGTCGACCCGGCCCCGTGCTTCCCACGCGCGCGACTCTTCGATGCAGGAAGAATCCGGTTCCATTTTCCTTTTCTTTCAGTGATGTTGGACGCGCGCGCAATCCAGGAGGGGGCTTGGTTGGGATGACGGCGTTCAAGGGGGAATTGGGCTGTACGCGGCGTCGGGCGCGGAGGCGCGCGGGTGACAGATGATTTCTCGCCCCTCACGATCGCGAACTACGCGGTGCAGGCCGGTTTTACGGATCAGCGGAGCGATGCCGGTTCCATAACCTTCCCGATGCTCGGACTGTTCGGCGAAACGGGCAGCCTTCTGAGCGAGGTGAAGAAGAAGCAGAGGGACAAGGCCTCCTACCTCGGCTACGCCGATACGGTCGTCGAGGAACTGGGCGACGTCATCTGGTATCTGACGATCCTGGGCTCGCGCGTAGGCGTTGGACTGGATGAACTGTTCGCCAACGTGGATCGCGGCTTCGGCGACTGGTGCGGCGGCGGCGATGCCGCGATCACCTTCGCGGCGCTTCAGCCGCCGATCATGGCCCGGAAGACGGAACCGTCTCCGGTGTTCGAAGACACCCTTCTCGAACTTGCCGGACAGGTCGGCCTGCTCATCAACGATCAGCGGACGGGCGATCTCGCGGCCAATCGCGCGGCTTTCACGGGCCGACTGATCCCCATCCTCAGGACGGTCATTAAGGCCGCCAACGAAGCGGGGGTGACGCTGGAAGCCGCGGCCATAAAGAATCTATGGAAGATCGCCGACAGGTGGCCGCGCACGCGCAGCTATCCTCCTCCGTTCGATGCGGCGATGCCGATACACGAGCAGCTGCCTCGGAATCTGGCGATGGAGATCTTCGAGCGGGAGGTGCGCGGGCAGACCTATGTGTTCCAGCGCTGCAACGAGATCAATGTGGGCGACCGCCTCACCGACAACGCCCGGACCCGCGACGAATACCGGTTTCACGACGTTTTCCACCTGGCGCACATGGCCGTCCTCGGATGGTCGCCCGTCATGCGGAGCCTGCTCCGGCTGAAGCGGAAAAGCGACCCCAAGACGGACGAGGCCGAGGATGGCGCCCGGGCTACCTTGATAGAGGAGGGCATCACGACCTGGATCTTCGGACAGGCTGACCGGCTCAATTTTTTCGACGGAATGAAGGCGGGGGAGTTGCCCTTCGACCTGCTCAAGCATATCCGCCAGTTCGTCGCTGGCTATGAGGCGGAGGCGTGCCCGCTGTGGCTTTGGGAGGAAGCGATTCTTCAGGGCTATGCCGCATTCCGATTCCTTCGCGAGCACCGACGCGGTCGCATCCACGTCGACATGAACAGTCACCGCCTGCATATCGAGCATCTGCCTTGAAGACCCCGAAATCCTTCGTTTCCGCCCTATCGCGCACCCGGCTGGAGTCGGTCTTCAACCCCTATGCGGACTGCTGCCCGCTCCACGATCGCGACGATGCCCCGGCGCTGCGGCGCCAGAACCTGCAGCTTTTCCTGGAGGCGGCGATCGAGGCGAAGGTCGATACCATGTGGATCGCGCGGGATCTTGGATATCGCGGAGGCCGGAGGACCGGTGTGCCGCTGACCGACGAGGTTCATCTCGATCATGCGGGCGCCCTGCTCGGGGGCGTCACCCTGGCGCGGGCGACGCAAGGTCCGATCGTGGCGGAGCGCACGGCCGCGATCGTCTGGCGCGTCCTCGACGCCATCCAGCAGCCCGCTGTGCTGTGGAACGTGTTTCCCCTTCATCCCCACGAACGGGGCGATTCCTTTTCCAACCGATGCCACACCCGCGCAGAACGGGAGGCGACCGAACCGCTGCTTCGCGCATTGATCAAGCTGGTACGGCCGAGGCAGATCGTGGCGATCGGGCGTGACGCCCAACTGGCGCTTCAGGACATCGGCATACCGGTGGTGGGAGTCCGTCACCCCAGCTACGGGGGGCAGGCGGACTTCATCGCCGGCATCACTTCGCTCTATGGCGTGGCTTCCGATCTGACCGGCCGGTCGCCGGAATTCAGCTTCGATCAGGCAGCCAGCGCGGGATTGGCGCACGCCTGATCGAAGTCGGCGAGCATCTTCTCCAGCTTCGCTCGCGTGGACTTCACTTCCTTCGTCTTCGGCTGGTCGACGACGGCGTGCGTTGAGACCACCGTCAGGCTTCCCACCTTGAGTCCGGCTTCGCGCGCAACGAATTCCATGAGCCGGCCCAGGCCGACGAGGTTTCCGAGCAGCTTTTCCGTATAATAGTGGTTTCGATACATGGCGGTCAGCGTCAGAGTCTTGGGATCGCCCGGTAGCAGCTTGAAGCTCAGGAAGCTGAGGCACTGGCCGCCATATGGCGAATCGTCGACGTCGCGGTCAGGATCGAACAGCGAGAGTTCGAACTTGTTGTTCGCCTTGACCGAGGGCTTCCGCATCCGCTCCACGATCTCCCACAGCTGGTTGATGGTGCCGCCGGTGACGCGCGGCACGTTGAACATCCGTTCGAAATAATATCCCGACCAGCGGCAATTCTTCCGCACCTTCGCCAGGACGCGCTCGGAGAAGCGGTCGAAGAATTCGGGCGCGCCATAGCGATAGTAATATTGTAGCGGAAAGATCGTGTTCGCGACCGTCTCGACGGACTTGTCGTAGGGCAGGAGGAAGTCGTTGACGATGGCGATGCGCGGATCGTCCGAGCCGGTGTTGGCCACCGGATCGACGATGTCGATGATCACATTGTACGCTTCATGGCCGGGGAGATCGTCGATGGCTCTGACAGCCTCGCGCCACGCGCTGGCGCAATCAGGCTGCGATGGGATGGCAAGGTACATCGACGTCCTCCAGTAGCGTGGCGGCCGCGAACAGGCGCGGCTTGAGAAAGGCTTCGGTCAGCCATCCGCAGCCGCCGTCGCCCCATTTGGGTCCCCAGCTGTTGCGGACGAGAAGGGCGGGGCGCTCGTTCACCTCGCCATGGCCGCAGGCGACAACGGCGTGGCGACGCGCAGGCTCGGGATACTCTCCTTCGGCAGGATCGATCACGCCGTACACGCCCGGAGCGAAGAACGCCGTCGACAGCATGAGAAGCAGTATGACCGGTCGATCCTGGTCGAGCGTCTCGATGATCTTGCGTGGCGACAACTACGATGGCCGGTTGAGCGGCAACTATGATGGCCGGTAGGATCGGTTGTCTGGGCTGATCGTAGGGAGGGGCGTAGCCCCGACCGGAGAGCGGACCAGACAACCGATGGCGATCTTTTTCCCCTTCTTTCGGGGTGCTGATCGGGGCTGTGGCGGGCGGTGGTATCGGAACACTCATCGAACAACGAGCGATGGGTTTGCGATGCCGGGCCACCACATTTCCGATCAGCAGGTATTTCTCTTCATGACCCATCGTCGCCAACACACCCAGGCCGTCGCGGCTGCCAAGGCCGGTATCAGCGAGCGCAGCGCACGCCGGATCGAGAACGATCCGCAGCTTCCGTCCCAGAAGAAGAAGGAGCGCCACTGGCGCACCCGCGCCGATCCGCTCGAGCCATTCTGGCCACGCGTCGAGGAGTTGCTCCAGATCGACGGTATCATTGCCGTCACGGTCTTCGAGACGCTCCAGGACGAGTTCGGCGAGGATGCTGTTCCCGATGCGATACGACGAACACTGGAACGCCGGATCGCCCGCTGGCGGGCACTGCACGGCGGCGAGAAGGAGATCTTCTTCCCGCAGCATCATGAGCCCGGTCGGCAGGGCCTGTCGGATTTCACGGTATGCGACAGTCTCAAGGTCACCGTTGCCGGCGAGACCCTGGCCTATCGCCTCTACCACTTCCGCCTGGCGGCGAGTGGCTGGGAGCATGCGGCTGTCGTGCTGGGCGGGGAGAGCTTTGCAGCCCTTTCGGAGCACCTGCAGGATGCGTTGTGGAAGCTGGGCGGCGCGCCGGCCGAACACCGCAGCGATTCCCTGTCCGCCGCCTACAAAAACCTCGACGCCGATGCGCAGCGGGATTTCACCCGAAGCTATGACGAGCTGTGCCGTCATTACGGCATGCTTGCTACCCGCAACAACCGCGGCGAGGCGCACGAGAACGGATCGATCGAAGGTCCGCATGCCCATCTCAAGCGACGGCTCGATCAGGCCTTACGCCGGCGGGGCAGCCGCGATTTCGTCAGCATCGAGGCCTGGCGCGAGTTCGTTGAGGCGCAGGTCGCCAGACAGAACCGGCGGCATGCTGTGCGCATCGATGCAGAACGCAGGGTACTCAAGGCGCTGCCCGCAAGGCGAACCACCGATTTCGCCATGGTTACCGTCGATGTCACCCGCAACGGCACCGTCGCCATCGATCGGGTTACCTATTCGGTGCCTTCCCGCCTCGTCGGACGGCGCCTCAACGCGCATCTCTTTGACGATCGCATTGAGCTCTTCCTCGGCCCGGACAGGGTAATGTCCACGCCGCGTGTGCGGATCAGTCATCCCCACCGGGGGCACAGCATCGATTTCCGGCACATGATCGGTAACCTGCGCCGCAAGCCCGGTGCACTGCGCAACCTCGTCTACCGCGAAGCCCTCTTCCCCGATCACGCCTACCGGCGGGCCTGGCAAGCCTTCGATGCCCAACTCGATGGACGGCAGGCCTGCCGCGATGCCGTCGCGCTGCTCGATATCGCCGCCAGGGGCGACTGTGTCGACGTGCTGGCCCGGCGGATCGATGAGGCTCTCGACAGCGGGCGCTTGCCCGATGTCGATGCGCTCAGGGACGAGTTCCTGCCAACCGCAAGATCGCAGCGCGATGTCACTATCCCGCCACCCGATCTGCACAGCTACAACAGCCTGATCGCCAGCGGGGAGGTGCACTGATGACCCGCACCAAGGATCAGGCCGCCGCCGTACTGCCTACCCTGCTCAAGGCCTTGCGCCTGCCGAGCATCAACCGCAACTGGAAGCGCCTCACCGACACCGCCGATCGCGATGGCTGGCCGGCCGCCAACCTGCTGGCCTCGCTTCTCGAGATCGAGATGGCCGATCGCTCCTCCCGGCGCATCCAGCGCCATCGCGACCAGTCCGGCTTGCCCGCAGGTAAGACCTTCGCCACCTTCGATTTCGACGCCGCCCCCGGCATCCGCAAACCGCACCTCTTGTCCCTTGCCGCCGGTGACGACTGGATCGAGAACGGCGGCAACCTGCTGCTGTTCGGCCAGAGCGGGACCGGCAAGACGCACGCAGTTGCCGCCATTGGTCATGCCCTTATCGACACGGGGCGGCGCGTCCTGTTCTGCTCCACCACCGACATGGTCCAGAAGCTCCAGTCCGCGCGCCGCGACCTCAGCCTGCCCGCCATGCTCGACAAGCTCGACAAGTTCGATCTCATCGTGCTCGACGATCTGTCCTACGTCCGCAAGGACCAGGTCGAGACCAGCGCCTTGTTCGAGCTCATCGCACACCGCTACGAACGCCACTCGCTCGCCATTACCGCCAACCAGCCATTTTCGGCATGGGACAACATCTTCCCTGATCCCGCTATGACTGTCGCCGCGATCGACCGCCTCGTGCACCACTCGACCATCATCGAGATGAACGGCGAAAGCTACCGCAAGCGTTCCGCCGTCGCCCGTATCAACGCCGACGATTACGACCCACCCAATGGCGCCCCGGACCGGCCATCATAATTGTCGCTGGCTTCGCGCTCGGGAGCACCCTTGCTAAGGCAACGGGTAATTGTCGCCAGCGGCAATTACATGCCAACCATCCCATGCGCTTCAGACCCTCGCTTCCGGCCAGCGTCAGCGACAATTACCCAGCGTCGTGATTGTCGCTCGACGGTTGCTCCCCGCAACAGCAAATGGTAGCCAGAATTCACCAACCGGCGCGGCCACCTATCGGCCATCATAATTGACGCCGACCGGACTCCGTAATCGTCGCGCTACAGATCTGCTCAATCGCGCTGGAAGTCATCATGCCGGAGCGGCCATAGAGTTTGCCTGGCGATGGCGGCGGCGCCCAGGGCGCTGCACCGGGCGGGATGGAAGCCGCATATGGCCATGCATGTTCGGCCGGCTGTCCGTCGTTGGCGAGCGCTTCGATCATCTTGGGCAGTAGCGCCGGTTCGGAGAGGGATCGACCCGCACGCTTCTGGGCATGAAAGTAGGCATATTCGCAGCAGAGCGGATCCCATCCTGGGCGGAGTGCCGCATGCGCGTCGCTGGCGGCGAAGGCCACGCAGGTGGGGCGGCCGCCCTGGTCGCGAACGGGGCCGAAGATCGAACGTAGATCCCGCTTGCACACCACCGACGTCATGCTGCCTCCAGCAGGACGCGGCGTTCGGCGCGAGAAAGGCCGATCTGCTCGGGTCCGGTGAAGTCGTAGTCGACGGCGAGGCTGGTCAAGGGTTCGTTCGGGTTCCAGGGGCGACGCTCATCGATTGCCAGCGTGCCACGACCCGCGTCCCGGCTGACCGCCGTGACCCGCCGCACCACGGATCCGCCGACACCTTCTAGGTCCGACGTTTCCACGGAGTCGCCGACGATCGCGAAGCCGCTGTACCGTAGCTGGTCGATGTCCCAGAGATAGCCGCCGCCGCTGTGCTCCTCCACGCGCAGAACGAACAGATCGTTGCTGCTGCCGTCGATCCGCGTCCCCGCGTCGCGTTCGGTGAGGAGCCACACGTCGCCGCGATAGTCCTGTGGCCGATGGTCGGCCAGCAGCGCGGTCTTCATCTGCTTCGGTTCGGTCTTGAGGAGGTCGGCCACCCTGTGGGATTCGAGCAGACCGTAGCGCCCGAGCGTAAGGCAGGTCGCGGTGTAGCTGGCGCCGAGGCGCAGGGCGAGCTGATAGACCGTGCTTGGCCGGGCCAGTTCCTCGCCGGTCCAGCCCTGACGCTCGCAATGCCAGGCGATCAGCCAGGACGGCATCATGAAGGCGACCGCGAAGGCGTCCGCCTCGACTTCCTGGAAATCTGAGGAGGAGGCGGAAGAGACCGCCATGCGCCGCAGGATGGACTCGTCGTCGAGGCTTGGGCTGTGCCGCAGCGAGAAATGGCCGAGTTCGTGCGCGGCGGTGAAGCGCTGGATGGCCATCGAACGTTGCGTCGTGATGAGCACGCCGGGCGTAGGTTCGCTTATATAGGCGCCCAGCAGTCCATCGAGGGGGCGCAGGAGCAGAGGCAGGTCGAGTGAGTGGATGGAGGCGAAGACGTCGATGTTCCCGCCGCGTTCGGCGACCAGGTCCCGATACGGAAGTTTGCGATGCAGCCTGCCTGCAGCCATCGTGCCGTTCCGCACCGCACCGGCGTAGCTCGTCGCCATCCTCAGCTACCCTTTCCAGCGGCACGGGCACGGAGATATTCGGCGAAACGGCCCAGTTCCTCGCGGTCGGTCTTCGACAGCTGCGCCGCGGCGCGCGCCAGATGGGCCACGTCCGGAGCGAACCCGGAACCCGCGGCCTCCTCGCCGGTGAAGTAGCCGACCGACTGCCGATAGAGACGGGCGAGCCTGGTGAGCTCGATCGCCTCGACGCGTCGCTGCCCGTTCTCGATGTCGGTGAGGGCGGTGCGGGGAATCTTGAGGTAGGTCGCCACCTCCTCCTGCGTCAGACCCAGATACTTGCGGGCTTCACGGAGGCGCTCGCCCAGAAGGCGCCGGGCCTCGTCGTCGTCATCCACGATGGTCATGGCGTGACTCCATTCCGCTTCTTCCATTCCTTCTCGATGCGCGGGAGCATGTTCTTCACCGCGCTGTCGATCGATCCATATCCGCCCGCCTTCACCACCATCTCGGGAAGTTCGATGCCGCCCAGGACCGGCTCCACAGCACAGAGTATGTCGACGCAGACGATGGAATCGATCTGGACCGGCATGATCCGGATCTGCGCGGGCGTGGCGGGCAGCGGCGTTCCCTTGATCTTGGCGAACGCGCGTACTGCCTCGGTGAGTTCGGCCACGAGGCACGCCTCCACCAGAGCCGTTGGAAAGGCCGTAGTCGTCGGAGAAGGCGGTGCGATCGTGGCCATGGCAACCCTGTCTGCTATGAGGACTAGCTATTGGTTATAATGTCTGATTATCCGACATGCAACCGATTCCGCCCTATCCCTCCAGCATGGGGGACCGGTCAGGAGAAGATGTACTGAAACCGAGCACGTCGGCCGGCGTCATCTCCCGCTCGATGCTGACGAAGGATGCGAAGGCTCCGCCTGAAGCCATGAAGCGGCTCGCAGCTTCGATGCGCCCGATCGCCCGATTGAACAGCTCGCCATGGCTGGTCGAAGCGATCCCTGGTGCGGCTACGGCTCGCCAGATCGCGGCCTGCCGCACGGCCATCGCAAGGCTGGTAGCGAGGAGAGGTGGTCCGCGTTCGGCTGCCATCATGAAATAGTGGAAGGCTTCGCGGACTGTTGGATCCGCCAGATTGGGGCGATCCATATCCGTCCGCTGCAATATCGTCTCCGCCCACAGGATCGGCGCATCGGCCAGGTACGGAAACCAGTCGGCGAGATTGCGGGGCCAGTCCGAAAGCTGATCGGTCGCCCCCGCGCGAAGGAGAAGGCCTGCTGCAAGGGCCGCTGCGACCGGCGAGAGCCGCTTCTGCATGACGACGTCGCGCATTTCCACCAGATTGGCGAGCTTTTGCGCCGCCGAACCCGTGTCGGCGAACGCCTGCGTCCGTTGGGCGTGGAACAGGGCCGACCATTGCTCCGGCAGCTCCGTCTTAGCGCCCGCCGGGTCCGCGAGCCTGGCACGCATCCGATCGACCACCGTTCGACCGTCATACCGGCCCAGGCGAATCTCCATGCGCACCGGCATGGGATGGCCCAGGTCTCGTGGAATCGTCACGGCCACCATGCCATTGTCGTCGGCGCGGCGTAGCGACAACCACACGGAACTCCTACCGGGTGCGAGCAGGAAGTCGAGCCATGTCACGGACTGTTCAGTCGTCTCCTGCGTTCGGGCTTGGAACAGCGTGATGGTTTCCAGGGGAACCTCCGCGCTGGTCGCGGCGTCGCGGAGCGATAGCGAATTGGCGAGGATCGAAGCTGTATCCTTGTCGATCATTCGACGCAGCAGTCCAAGATTCGCAAGATCGGCCGGCAGGCCGCCGATGCCCCGGAATCC
Source organism: Sphingobium olei (assembly GCF_042678845.1). Lineage (NCBI taxonomy): Bacteria > Pseudomonadati > Pseudomonadota > Alphaproteobacteria > Sphingomonadales > Sphingobiaceae > Sphingobium > Sphingobium olei. Next base: position 147,176 of record NZ_JBHTLS010000009.1, read on the forward strand.
TTGATAGCGCATGTTGTCTATGTCGTCATGATCGAAGGTCCGGCCGCCATCCTCGGCCTTCTTAGCCAGCCTGCTGACGCTTTCTTCCAGCGAAGGCCGGGGAGGCGGATCGACGATCGAAAATCGTCCGGCGTCCGGCGGCGGGCCATCGCGGGTCGCGACGATCATGGTTCCGTCGTAGGGAATGCCATGCGGTTCCACCGCCTGCTCATCCAGCGCATTGTGGTCCCGCAGCGCTTCGGCCACCGTCTGCTTGACGTGAGTTTCCAGCGCCGCGAATCTGAGCGACCAGGGGAGGCCGGAGGTGTCATAGGGCGCGAAGTTGGGAGGAAGTCCTTCCAGTCCGCTGAGTACGGCCTTCGTGAAAAGGGTTCCGTTGTCGCCTGCCATCTGGAACGCGTTCTGGCCGGCACCGGTCGATTGGAGGCTAATGAAGGGTTTCGCCCGGCGCGTGGATGCTCCCACTGGCTTTAGTGGTTCGCTGCCAACGATGTGGAGGAGGCGGGCGATTACCGGATCGTCGCGGCATGCGTCTATGAAGAACAGTCCGCGGTCGACGTTGAAGGTCTTCACCGCCCTCATCAGAGGGTCGACTGCGACCGCGCTGCCCGCGCCGTTGCCGATGGCCATCGGATTGAGGACGTCGCTGAGCAGGAACGCCTGATTGCCCATCACCTCGACCCCATGGCCGGAGAAGAAGAGAAGCGCCACATTGGGTTCGTCGGACAACCTGCCCGCATGAGCCATCTCGCTGGCCCAGTCCAAGAGGGCGGGTTGAACCGATCGTAGGTCTGTCTTCCCGATATGCTCCCTGGAAAGACTCAGCACCTGATCGCGTTCGTCCGGACGAGGAGCGAGATGCAGCCTGCAGCTTGCAAGAGGCGCGCCGACGATTTCCGGCGCATTGGCGAGCCACTCGAAGATGCGGGCGGCGGACAATGCGGAAACTTCGAGTTGTCCGAGGCCCCCATTGTCCTGGGCTCTCTGTTCTGGCGGGGCGGATCCCCCCGAGAGGTGAGGATAGTCGCTGATGCCGAGTACGAACGCGTGCACGCCTGCCTGATTGGCTTCGCCGGCTCGCCATAGGCCATCTTCATCGCCGACAGGCTTCAAATTCATCGGTTGCCCCCCTTGTTCGAATGGGCCTCCTCTACAACCGATTGGCCATCGCTTGGAAGAAGGTCGGTCGAGCAAGAAAGCCGGTGTGGGCAAGGGCAAGGCCGTAGCCGGTGTTGTAGCGTATGTCCTGTACGCCTTCGAACACCGGTTCCATGACGAAGCCGACCGGATCGTTTTCATCATAGAAGTTCGTCCAGGCTTGCACTCGCCGGGGGAGGGGAAGTTTGGCGGGGTCGCCCGCTCCCTGGCTCAGAAACATGCCCATTTCCGCGAACAGCGACACCTGGGAACCGAAGCTGATCCAGTGATCGACTTCCAGTTTGTCGAGGATGTTGTCGCCTTCGGCAAAGTAGGTCAGCGCGTCATAGACTAGCTGCCCTCCCATCGAATGGCTGACGACCACGATCTTTTCTCCTGTCTCGTTCTTGCGCGCCTGGGCGCGGCGCAGGGCCGCGAGAAGAAGTCGAGGGATATCGCCGGGGCGGCCCTGTTCGCCACGCTGAGTCAGATAGGTGAACACGTCCCCCGTGAATCGTGCGAAGAGCTCGTTTGCATAGGGACGGGCTTCGCCCAGCAGGACGCTGACGGCATCTCCCGGCCAGAGAGGCGCCCGCCTCACGAGTTCACCGGCACGGGCGAACCAGTCCGCTGCTCCCCCCATCGGTAGGGCCCTGCTTCCCCTGAGGTCGGCATCCACTGCCCTGACCAGGGCGCGAGCCCGGTCGCCTTCGCTCGCTTCCGCCCGCATAATCTCATCCCAGTTCGCGGCGATCATGGACGCAGCAACGGCGAGCGCAGCGACTTGCGGCCGCTCGACGACCGGATCGACGGTTCCCGGAAGGCAGGCCAGATACAGGTCGGCGATGAAGTCGGCTCGCTCATCCGGGCGGACGAGCGCGAGGCTGGACATCTGATCCGCATCTTTCGGTCTACCGAGGACCGGGCCCGACCGGACGGGTTGCGGCGCGGCGCGATCAAACGGCGTAACATCCGGATTGCCGCGCAACGATCCGAGGCCAGCCATTGCGCTTCCAGTGGCTCCCTGACGAAGAAGTTGAGTCTTGGGACGGGAAGCCAGGTTCCATCGGAACTTCACGCCATGGTCACCCCAGTAGACGGGTTCGTATCCCGGCTCTGCGCCGTTCACCCCGAGCTTCGGTCCCAGCCAGCGGCGTAACGGCTTCCCCAGGATCTCCCCATGTTCGGCCGTCCTGACGTTAACCCCGTGCACGTAGATGATCGTCATCCGGTTCCCCCGTTTGTCGTCGCTGATCCCCTCCCGGCACCCCCGAGATGCCATCGGCATGCCGTTCTACGAAACGAGTACTCTGCGCGCAACGGGACCGGCGCCCGCCGCCCGAAGGGTCGAGCACTGCTGGCGGCTACCCGCCCATATCGGTCGATCGCGGATCGCGGCGTCGAACCTGAAAATTGCCGCTCGTTCACCGCCCGAATTTAGAATGGGTACGGCGCGTGCTGATCAAGTCGCCAAACTTTCGTGGAAGGTCGACTAAGGCTGAAAGGCCCGGGCGTGGCGGGAGGACGAGCGGTATCTTTGGCGGCGGCGATCCGGCGAAAGCGCGTCTTCGTCCTCGGTTGAGATTAAGGCTATTTATTGCGTGTGAATGCAACACTATCTCAAGCTCATGAGAGAACGAGAAGAATCGGGCAAAGCTGTACGAGCCAGCGTGACTGCGGATCAACCCCGGACTAAGATCGAAGAGGATCAGCTAGGCTACCGGGACTTTGCTAATGCAATTGCAATGGGTCTGGCCGAGCGCTGTCGTGAAGACGGTCTGGTCATCGCGATCCATGGCAAGTGGGGAGCCGGCAAGACGACAGCAGTGAACATGGCCGTCGACGCGCTTGAGCGCTTGGAAGCGGCCAAGCCAGAGGAAGAGCGAACTATTGTTGTGCGCTTCAACCCCTGGTGGTTCTCCGAGCAAAAGGATCTCACGCGCGCCTTTTTCACCGAGCTGACCGCCTCGATTGGCAAGCGACTTTCGTCGAGTGTTCGCGACGGGCTGCGCATCATGGCGAAGAAGGTAAGCGGTGCCAGCGAACTCGTGTCTTCCGTCCTCGCCTGGACCCCGGCGGGCCCTGCTGCCAAGCAGGTCGCGGAGCTGGTGAAAGGGGCGGGAGAGGAGATCCTCGATGAGCGGAGCCTCGACGATGTTCGCACCACCCTCTCGAAAGCGCTTCAGAACGAAGCCCGGTCGATTGTCGTCATTATCGACGATGTGGATCGGCTTCCTGCCGACGAAGCCCGACAGATCTTCAGGCTGGTGAAGTCGGTCGCAGACCTGCCCTGCGTAACCTACCTCCTCGTGTTCGATCGTGACATCGCCGCTCGCGGCCTCGTGCAACCAGCGGACGCCGACAGCCCCGAGTGGCTGGAAAAAATCATCCAGGTCTCATTCGATCTGCCCCCGGTTGCGCAGGGCGATCTGAACCAGCTTTTTCTCGAGCGAGCCAGCGCCATCATCGGTGACGTGCCCGTGGTAGATCAAGTGCGCTGGGGCAACATATTCCATGGTGCGATTGCCCCATGGTTGCGCACCGCTCGCGATGTCGTCCGGTTGGCAAACGCGCTCGCAATGGCCTGGCCTGCTTTGCGCGATGAAGTAGATTTTGCCGATTTCATCGCAATCGAGACAATGCGGTTATTCGAGCCGAAGCTTTATGCTTTCGTTCGCAACCACAGCGAGCGGCTGACCGGTGCCGAACCTGACCGTGCTGGACGGGAAGAGCGTTCTGCGTTCGGAGAACAGCTTCTCGCGAATGTTGAGCCCGACCGCCGCAAACGGGCCGAGCGCGCCCTTTGCTATCTCTTCCCTCGGCTCGATGCGATCTTTGCAAACACATGGCGCGGCCATGATTGGGCGCGCGCCGAGCGTGAGCGTCGGATCACCTCTCGGCGCCGATTCCCGATCTATTTCAACTTGGGCCTTGGAGACGGAATCCTTTCCGCCGATGATCTCGCGGCGTTTCGCGACAGCTTTCAGAACCCGGAGGCAACGAGCGAAATGGTACGCAACTATGTCGCCACGCCGCGTCGCCAAGGCGGCACGCGGGCGGCGGTCCTGCTCGACGCGATCACTTCGGAAATTGATACGATGATGACAGGCGACCAGGAGCAGGCGGCACGGGCCCTGTTGGCCGCAGCTGACCTTTTCTTGAACCCCGCGGACGACAGAAAGGCCGCGAATGGCCTGCCAAGGATGTGGGCAGTCTCTTTCGCAATCGAGCCGTTTTTCCGGGGGCTCGCTGAGACAGCTATCGCTCAGCTGATCGGTGAAGCCATTGATGGCCCGTCACCACTTACGGCCGCTTTTTTTTGACGATAATGGCTGGTGAGCATGGTCGAGGGGGAGAGGACGCAAAGCCGGAAGACGAGCGACGTCTGTCGCTAGAGCATGTCGAAATCCTCGAACAGCGCTTGGTTGATCGCGTGGCCCGCGATGCAGCAACGGGGGACCTCGTCAAGCGCCGGAACGTCGCGAGCCTGATCTGGTGGTGGCAGGAAAGTGCGGGACCTGCGGTACGATCCTGGATTGATGCCAATCTCGATACAGGGGACTTCGCGCCCTGGTTGATGGCAACGTTCACCAGCGAAGGGGTGGGGCAAGCCATGGGCGATATGGTGGGCCAACGCATGTACACGGTGAACCGAGACTCCCTCTCAAAGCTGGTGGATATTGATCGGTTGAGTGCGATCGCGGAGCGCCGGATTGCCAATGGCGAGGACCTCGATCAAGCGGCGGCCCATTTCGTTGCTGGCCTGAAGTCGCGATACTGATATCTCTGCGGTCAGGGCGCAGACTTCCAGCCCGAAACTGTGAGGTCGCTTTTGGCCAAGGCTGCCAGACGGGGATGCGCTCAATGACGGTCGTTCGACAAGAGTTCTTGGTCGCCTGAAAGCGGCGATTCAAATCTTCACCGGGGCCGCGACAGTGCAGCGGTCTAGGCGCTGACGCGCCCACGGCAGCCGATACAGATGCCCTTACGAGATCGCGCAAAAATTCTGTCGAGCACGAACATCGGCCTCTACCGCTTTGACCGAAAAAATCGGGTGCCTATATCAAATAGCGAAACCAGTCCCGTCGCAATTGGCAGACCTCCGAAGGCCAATGTGTCGAAGGCGTACGTTCCAACCGCCTTACTTGTTATTATTCCTATATCTTTATTTCGTTTCTCCAAGTCATGTGAAGCCGTAATAATTCCTGTTATGTGATTTATTCTATCTCTCTGATCGAGATAAAAGGCTACTTGAGTTATATTCACTGGCTCCGGACTAGACAGCAGATTCTTTGCCTGACCAAATGTTTCGCCGAGCGAAAAATCTGGCTTTCTCTCTTGGGAACGAGTGGCCAAGTCGATAGCGTTCTCCCGCTTATAGTAGGTATAATTATGAGTTGAGATATTGTCCCGAAAATTGGGATGACTGATGAATGGCTCGGCATGCTCCTCTTGAGAAGCAGCCAAAATTATCCCCAAGCCGCTACCTATTCCATAAGGTTCCAGTCGCCATGCATAACTGGGGCCAAGCGAGGTTTGTCCGGTCTTCTTAAGGTGCTCTTCGGTGATTTGTTTTCCGGCACGCAGATCATACTCAGCGGGTGCTCCGAGCATGATGGCCTCGGATAGTGAAGTGATGTTATTTTCCCGCTCCATCTCACGTGCCAAATTTTCATATTTGTAGAGGTCTTTGGGAACTGCCATCCCTCGTTTGAGAGCCCAACGCAAAATTTGCGGGCCAGTCATGTATGAGTTTGGATCTAGGCTGGCATTGTCCAATGGAACACTCAAAGGCTCGGCTTTAAATCGGCCATTCTCATCTGGAAGAAGCGCGAATTTGCTGTCCGTGCCAAAGCCAGTGATAAAATCCTTTTCCTTGAAATGATCATATCGCTGGGAGACCCAAACCTCTGAATACCTGATATCAACAGATGCCAAGACGGCTATCAGCCTTGCAGGATCAAAAATGGTGGCTGCATCAATTATGATTGGACGCATGTCCGATTGTCTCCGAGTGTCGTGTAGGCCTGATTCTGCCATATCTCCTGAAATTTAGATATTTTTCCCAGAATTTTCACGGCATAGAAGGCAAAGGGACGACGTGCGTCAGTCGGCAGCCGATGACGCTTGAAAGCCAGCTATCCTCGCGCACCCTAATCCACACCCAACATTCTCCTTACGGCCCGTCTTGAGCATCCAGAATGAGAAAGCGGACCGACCGCAGTTGGGAACGGAAAATTCGCGGCTGAGCGGCCGTAAAGGGTCGATCTGGTTTGACCGACCGACGGACTGGGCGAAGCGTCGACTTTCAAACAAAGAGCCAGCGGAGGTGGACACTCCGATTGATCAACCTCTCGGGAAGCTAAGGTGGGGGTACGTTCGATAACCTAATGCCACGATCCCACCAAAGAGGTCTGTTATCTGGTCGCACTTTCATGCCCTCCGTCCAGAACTCGGATGAGGTCGGCATTCCAGGCAGGAGCAGACTGCTGTGTCATCCATAGCCGGGCCTTTTCACGAAAGGCTGGCGTTGCCGTCTGCGTCATCCGTTTCAGCCATTCGCGTGCACAGTCGATGTCGCCGGCATCGACCAACATGCGAGCATGGTTGAACTGTCCGCGGAAATCGCCTTGTTCGCCAGCCTGCTGATAATGTCGGGCTGCTTCGTCTAAGTCACGATCGACGGTCCAGCCGTCCTCATAATAACTGCCGATCATATTGACCGACTTGGCATGGCCCAGAGCGGCGGCCTGCTGGAACAGGCGAAAGGCTTCCGTCCGGTCTTCGCTAACGCCTTCGCCCAGCGTGTAGAGCGTTGCCAGATTATACATGGCCCAATCCAGGCCACGCTCGGCCGCCGACCCATACCATTGGGCGGCCAGCCCTTTGTCTACGGCCGTACCCCAGCCATGTTCGCAGCAACGGCCGACCATGTTCATGGCCATCACATTGCCCGATTGCGCGGCGAGGCCGAACCAGCGCAGCGCTTCTGTCGGATTGCGGGACACACCTCGTCCATCAAGATGGATCTGCCCGGCGAGCAACTGTGCCTCGTCATGTCCCGCTTCAGCCGCTTCCAGCAATAGTATGGCCACGTCCTCCGGCGGTCCTGCAAGCGCGGTTTCGCGGTTCGCTTGCGTCATGGCGATCAGACGGGGCTGGCTGGTCATATGTCGGCTTTCATGAAAATGGCCCACCCCAGATAAGCGGGGTGGGCCATGCTTGCCTACCGAGGATTAAGGCAGGTCAGTATTTGATGTTCAGGGTTGCAATCGCCGTCCGCCCTGCCGCCTGGTTGGCATAGTGAGCAGCATAGGCCTTGTCGTAATAACGCTTGTTGAAGACGTTGTTGACGTTGACCTGCAGGTTGATCGCGTCGCTGAAGCTGTAGGACGCATTGCCGTCGAAGCGCCAGTAGCTCGGCACCATGCGCGCCAGTTCCTTTGTGATCACGACCGCGCCGTTGGTGATGGTGCGGGTGTCGGAATAGCCGCCATAGACCTTAGCCATATAGATCGCGCCGCCGCCCACGGTGAAAGCAGGCGTGATCTTGTAGTTGGTGAAGGCGGTCAGGCTGTGTTTGGGAGTGTTCGGGAACTGCTTGCCGGTATTTACCGATGGCGCGTAACGGGTGACGCCGCTCACGGTCGTTGCGGTGAAGCCGCCATCGACGATTTCCGAGTCCATGTAGGTGTAGCCGCCGAAGACATTCCATTCGGGCGTGATATTGCCGTTGAACCCGAATTCGATGCCTTTGATCAGGCGTTCGCCGATGAAGGCGACGGTGCCGGCGTCATTGGTGGCGCGCGCATTCTTGGTCTCGGTGCGGAACGCCGCCAGCGTCAGCGACAGGCTGTCGCCGAACAGATTGGCCTTGGCACCCACTTCATAGGACTTGGTCTTTTCCACCTTGAGCGCGTCGGTCAGCGCTTGGCTGGTGGTATTGAGCGCATTGCCCTCTGAGCCGTTGGCGATGAAGGAACCGGGAGGCGTCGCCGACGTCGAGGTTGAAGCGTAAATGCTGCTATTCTCGGTCGGCTTGAACACGATGCCGGCCTGATAGGTCCACAGGTCGTCGGTCCGTTCATAGAAGGCGCGGTTGGCGGTCGAGGTCGCCGTTAGGCCGGGGCTGACGCTGGTTTCATAATGATCGTAACGACCACCCAGATTGATGAGCAGGCTGTCGCTCAGGTTGATCGTGTCGAAGAAGGAGACGGCCTTGGTCGTCGTCTTCGACAGAGTCCATGTCTTGCGCAGGCTGCGTTCGATCGTGGCGGTCACGTCCGATGTGTCGCTGGCGTAGCTGACCCAGGGATCATTGGGGTTCGGATTGTCGACCGTGGTGCAATTATAGCGCGCGATCGATGCTGTGCCGCACCGCCCGCCGACAGCGGTCGTGCCGGTTGCAAGAGCCGCGCCGGTCGCCGCGTTGGAGACATAGCTGCCGTTGCCGGCCTTTTCCTCGCTGAATTCGGCGCTGGCGGCAAAGCTGTTCTTGATCCCGGCGACGGTGAATTCTCCGAACAGGTCGGTCTGGTTCAACAGGCCTTCGGTTTCGCTGTAGCGGTTGTTGTTGCGGCGCCATACCAGTCCGTTGGCGACATTGCCCTGCTGGTCGTCGGGCTGCGTCCAGACATAGCCCTGCGTGCTGCGGCCGTAGCGGCTGGTGTTGCGCAGTGTCACGCCGCCGAAATCATGTTCGGCGCGGATGGTGAAATTGTCGACCTTCGTCTTGCGGAAATCGCGATCCTTCAGGCCATAATAGGCGCCGCGTGGGACGCTGATCGACGCGCCGTCGTCCAGTGCCGTAAAGTTGCGAGCCGGACCCGTCTCCGTCACCCCGGCGGGCGCATTGCCGATGGTGTAGAGATAGGGAATGCCCGAATCCGGCAGTTCGTCGGTGTCGAGATGATAATAGCTGATCGTCAGGCTGGTCGGGCCTTCCAGGCCGAGCTTGATCGAAGGCGCGATGCCCCAGCGCTTGGACCAGATGGCGTCGCGACCGGCGACGTCCTGATCGTGCCACATGGCGTTCAGCCGCACGCCGACAAACTCGTTGATCGGCTGGTTGATGTCGATCGTGGCGCGTTTGTAGTCGGCATTGCCCAGGCTGCCGCTGGCGGCGATGAAGCGATCGGCCTTGGGCGTCTTGGATACGAGGTTCAGCGAACCGCCTGCGCCGCCGCGACCGCCAGTGGTGCTGTCCGAACCCTTGACCACTTCGATCTGCTCAACGGCGAAGATTTCGCGGCTCTGGGCGCCCACGTCACGCACGCCGTCCAGATAGGTGCTGGCCTGGCTATCGAAACCACGGATGAAGGGACGGTCGCCCAGCGGGTTACCACCTTCGCCCGCACCCAGGGTGATGCCCGGAACGGTGCGCAGCGCTTCGGTCAGGGACGCCGACGCCGTGTCCTTGATGACCGACGCGGGAATGACCGTGATGGAACGGGGCGTGTCGACCAGCGGCGCGGTGAATTTGGGCGAATCCGCCTTGTCGACCTTGTAGCCCTGCTCATCGATCGCGGTATCGGTGACGACCATGCCGCCCAGCTTGCGACCCTGCGCATCGTCCGCAGGCTGATCGCTGTTCTGGGCGATGGCGGGCGCGGTGGAAACGAACAGGCCGACGCAACTCAAGGCAAGAAAGCTGGTGGATGCAGTCGCGCGGTCGCGCGGGTGTAGAGAGTTCATTATTGCCCCTTTCTGGCGTGAAATAACGTGCCGGTTGGGTCCGGCTCTTTGAAATTTATGCGTGGAGATGCGTGCGGTATGCGCCGCGCGGCAGAGACGGCGCGGCGCGATACCAGCCATGCCGGACACGCTGGATATAGCCGTCCTTGCACAACTGGCTCACATATTGGCGCGACACGCCGATCTGGACGAATTCATCGGTGCTGGCGACTTCCCGTGACCTGACGAGCGAAAGGGCGCGGGCGCGGGCTATCCCGGTCACGAACCGGCCCTCTGGACGTTCCGTCCGTTCGGCATGAGCTGGGCGCACAGCCGCCATACCGTGCAATCCCGCCATCGGCAGCCAGATGCCCGCGTCGCGCAACACCATCGCGCATTGAAGCAGCGCGTTGAATTCGTTCACGTCTATGGTCGCAAAAGTGCGACAAGCCTGCCGCTGCGCTGCGGCGAGATTGGCGAGCAATTCGATTTCGCCGTCGCTGATGAAGCGTGCGTCGGGCGGGAAGATGGTCACGCCGCGATGGCGGGCGAGGGTGACCAATGAAGCGAAAGCCCGCTGGCCGTCGGCGATATTGCGCAATTCGGATGATCCGGGCCCACGCAGGCACGCGATGACCTGCCGTTCATGGACATTGCGTCGGTTGAGCGATCGGCTGGATATCATGCCTCATCCCTCCCGATCCATGGGGCAAAGGCGATGTGGATAGCGAGATATCCAGCGAAGATGTCCCTATTTCCCGTCACATTGGCCCCATGTTGCGAACGATAATAATAATGACTCGCAGATGGCGCGTGTTTACTGATACGGCGCGGCAGGTCCATCAATTCGGGCAACATTGGGAAATGGTATAGAAATGCCAATGTTAAATGGGGGGCGATTTAGCGCATGGAGGACGGGAATGAGCGGGCGGGTGCAATGCGGATGTTATTGTTGGAAGACGATCAGGAAACGCGGGACTATCTCGCGCGGGGACTGAACGAACTGGGGCATCACGTCATTGTCGAAAGCGAGGGCAAGGCCGCGCTCGCCCGCACGCTGGCCGAGGCGTTCGACATTCTGGTGCTGGACCGCATGGTGCCGGGGCTGGACGGCCTAACGGTGCTCAGGCTCGCCCGCGATGCGGGGAACCAGTCGCCTGCGATCATTCTGTCTGCCATGTCGGGCATCGAAGATCGGGTCGCGGGTCTTGAGGGCGGCGCCGACGATTATCTGATCAAGCCCTTCGCTTTTGCCGAACTGGCGGCCCGGCTGGGCGCGCTGGCCCGACGACCGCCACCGGGGGAACGCACGGAATCGCCGATCGTGCTGCGCGTCGGCAGCATCGAACTCGATCTGGTGCGCCGGACGGTGAAGCGATCCGGCAGGAGCATCGACCTGCAACCGCGTGAATTTAGCCTGCTCGAATATCTGCTGCGTAATCCTGACAGGCTGGTCACGCGGACGATGTTGCTCGATCGGGTGTGGAATTTCGGTTTCGATCCCAAGACGAACATCGTCGAAACGCATATGAGCCGCCTGCGTACCAAGCTGAACGAAGGCGGCGCCGACAATCTGATCCGCACCATTCGCGGATCGGGCTACATGATCGTCAGCAGCGAGCCATAAGCCATGTTCATGCCTCGGACGATCAAGGGTCTGTCCATCCTGTCGGCCAGCATATCCGGCCTGGTGATCCTGGCGCTGGGTGCGGCCGCCATCTTCATTTCGCACCATGAAATCGAGGCGCAGATCGATCATCGCCTTGAACTTGAGATGGACGCGCTGGTCGACTATCACGCGGCGAACGGACCGGCATCGCTGGCGCGATTGGTGCATATGCGCGACGGCGGCGCTACGAACGGTACGGGCTATCTGGCCGATAGCGGACACGACGGGCGGTTGATGCTCTATGCACTGGCCGATGCCGACGGTCGGCGGATCGCCGGAAGCCTGATCCCGCACATTCCGCCGTCCGGCTGGACCGAGTTCCTGCCCATTCGTCGCCCCGACGGTTCAACCGGCGTGGCCCAGGCCCTCAGCCGTACCATGCCTGATGGCAGTCAGGTCGTGGTCGCGGGAGATCGCGATGCGCTCCGCCGGTCCGACGATCGTATCCTCATGGCGGCGCTGCTGGGGCTTGGCGTCATATTGCTGACCGGCACCGTCAGCACGATCGCTTTCGGACGGCTGGTCCGACGCCGACTGGTGCTCATCAGCGGGGCTGCACAGGGGATAATCGAAGGCGATTATACCCGCCGCATCCCGATCGACGGTTCGGGTAGCGAGTTCGATCGCATCTCCATCATCCTCAACACGATGCTGGGGCGGATCGATAGTCTCATGCGATCCCTGCGTCAGGTTTCCAGCGACATTGCGCATGACATGCGGACCCCGCTGGGACGGATCAGGCAGGATATGGAAGCGCTGCTAGTCAAAACGCCCGATGAAGGGACCGCGAATGTGCTGGAACGGACGCTCGCCGACATGGATGCCCTGCTGGACCTGTTCGCGGGCCTGCTCGGCATTTCCGAAGTGCAGGGAATGGCCGCGCGCAAGCGCTTTGTTACGCTACCGCTGGCGGACATCGTCGGTGAAGTTGCCGATGCTTATCGTCCGGCATTCGATGACGAGAAGCGAACGATCACCACGACCCTGAAGGACGTGACCATATCGGGCGACGCCCAATTGCTCAAAAGGGCTGTCGCGAACATGCTGGAAAATATTCTGGCCCATGCCGGCGAGGAAGCTGATGCTCTGATCTCCGTCGACACCATTGGAGATCAGGCGATCCTAACCGTCAGCGACAATGGAACAGGCATAGAAGAGGGCGACCGCGAACGGATTTTCGAACGTCTCGTCCGTCTGGACCCGACACGATCGAAGCCGGGCCATGGACTGGGGTTGAGCATGGTCAGGGCGATCGTCCATGCGCATCGCGGCTCGATCGAAGTCACGCGGTTGGGCGAGGGCGTTGGCTTCACTATCAGGATCCCGGTGGTTCTGCCCGTGACCTGAACGGCGGCCCGCGATTGCGCACTCCTATCGGAAGGAGACAAATTGCCGACAATCGTCTGGATATGCAGCTTGCTGCGCTACCTAAAAATGCATCGACAATGCGACGCCGCCGCCATTGCTGTCCCCCCATGGCAGGACACGGACGTTGCTATTGCGGCGTGAGGTGATGAGGAAACCCGTTGTTTGATGCCCCTGGCGCCAGAGGATGTCGCAAGGGACTGCGCCACCGAACGGTAATCCAGCAGGATGCCTTCGTCCTCCAGATGGGCCGCGCATGTCTTGAGCATGTCCTCCAAGGGACTTGTCGAAGGCGCAGTCGAACAGCCGCTCGCTTTTCATCATGCGACTGAGATGAAGCAAGCGGCTGGTCATCGGATCAGAACCGGGCGTTCAGGCCGACCTTGACGGCGGTCGGCGATCCCGGCGTGATATTGTTGTTACTGTGCGCGTAGAGATAATAGCGTTTGCCCAGAATGTTCTCGACATTGACCTGGAGGCTCAGTTCCGGTGTGATCGTATAGAAGATCGCGCCATCGACGCGGGTGTAGCCGGGCAGATAGACCTGATTGTCGGTCGATGCGTAACGCTTGCCCTGATAGATCACACCGACGCCAGCACCAAGCTGCTCGATCGGATCGAACCGGGTCCACAGCGATGCGGCATGTTTGGGCATGTTGGGCAACTGGTTGCCCGCGCGCACGGTGCCCGACACATTGTCGAGGAAGGTGCCGTCCGAATAGGTATAGGCGCCGACCATGCTGACCTGCTTGGTGATGCTTCCCGCAGCGCTCAGTTCCACGCCCTTGGTGCGCTGACGCCCCACCGGCACCGTAACCGAAGTCGCGTCATTGGGATTGCTGAGCGCCAGCACATTGTCGCGATCCAGCTGGAACACCGCCGCCGATACATTGAAGCTGGACAGGATGTCCCACTTCGCGCCGATCTCGTAATTCTGGAACTTCTCCGGGGCCAGACTCGCATTGGACAGGCTCAGACCCGCCAGCTGATCGCCGCCGCGCGGCTGATAGGTGCGCGAATAGCTGGCATAGATGGAGGCGTTCTCGATGGGCTTGAAGATCAGGCCCGCACGCGGCGACCAGAGGTTATCGGTTACATCGAAAAATTCCGGCGACGTCACGCCGCCGCTGGTGCGGAAGGCGGCGCTGCGGCGATCATGGACCTTCGTCTGGAAATGCTCATACCGTAGGCCGACCACGATATCGAACATGGGCGACAGCGCGATCTGATCCTGCACATAGCCCGCGAACACCTCGGCAAGGCCATCATTATTGGCGCTGCTGGCGATCTGGACCCAGTTGATCGGGCGACGGATGTTCGACGCGGAGATCGGCACGGTGACCGAGGCAGCATTGCCCGCGAAGCGGCCTTCCTCGCGTATATTGTCGCTTTCCTGATGGCCATATTCCGCGCCGATCAGCAGCGTGTGGCCGATCGACCCGGTGTCGAACGTCGCATTGAAATCGGTCTGGTTGATGAAATTCTGACGGACGCTGGGCGACCGATAGGCCGAAATACTGACCGTCGTCTCGGCCGCGTTGACCGCGCCGGGGAAGACGTTGGAATAGAATTTGCGATAGTCGGCATAGCGGGTGCGGTTGCGGATCGACATCGTGTCGCTGAACTTATGTTCGATGAACAGCGTGCCGGCATCGGTGTTGGTGCCGGTGGTGCTCTGCGTCGGATCGCCGAAGAACTGGCCGCGCGGCGTGCGCAGCGGGCCGACGCTGTTGGTGGGCGAAGCGCCGAAGCGGGCGGGAACGCCGCGATCGGCGATGCGATCATCCTGAAAATGCTCATAGCCCAGAGTCACGGTCGTGTCGGGCGACAGTTTGAACGATGCGGTCGGGTTGAAGCCCCAGCGATTATAATTCACGCCGTCGCGATAGCTGTCGCTGTCCTGATAGACGCCCGTCATGCGCACCGCCGCGAAATTGCTGAGCGATGTGCCAAGGTCGAACTGCGCTCGCTTATGCTCGAAGCTGCCGCCTTCGATGCGGAAGGCGCGATGCAGGTTCCAGTCGGCGACCTTGGTCACGCGATTGACGATGCCGCCAATGCCGCCACGGCCGAATATCATCGCATTCGGCCCCTTGAAGATTTCGAGGCGATCGATGTTGTAGAGGTCGCGATAGGTCTGCACGTCGTCGCGCACGCCATCGACGAAGAAGTCGCCGGTGGTCGAATTGCCGCGGAAGACCAGCGTTTCGCGATTGCCCTCGCCCTGCGCGGAAAAGACGCCCGGCACATAGCGGATGGCGTCGCCGATGCTGTTGGCGGCCTGATCCTCGATCTGCCTGACCGACACGACATTGACCGATTGCGGCACGTCGATCAGCGGCGTGTCGGTGCGCGTGGCGCTGATCGACCGGCTGACCTTGTAGGATGTCTGCGCTTCGCTTTCATCAATCGGGGTGTCGGTGACCGTGACTGATCCCAGAGACTGGTCCTGCGCCTGCGCCGGGACTGTGAACAGCGTTGCGGCGATCAGCCCGTGGGCCGTGGAAGCGCAAAGCGCGACGCGAAATATGGATGAAATGGTCAAGGCCTGATCCCCCGGTTTAATGCAAATGGTTATCATTCGCGGGGTGGATAGCTGTTTGGAACGGGCGCGCAACCGGCGCAGCGGGACATGGACATCTTGTATAATCGCCCCAATGTCCCGGTAATGTCAGCGCGCCAGACGGACCTCGATCTGAAATCCGGGGGCGGGCAGGATCGCCGCCGATCCGCCATGGATGCGCGCGACAGCGTTGACCAGCGCCAGGCCCAGACCATGACCATCGGTGGATCGACTGGCTTCGGATCGACTGAACCGGTCGAACAGGCGCGATACATCTCCTGCAGGAACGCCCGGACCATCGTCGCAGACACGCAGCAGGATGTGATCGTCCTGTGCAGACAGGGCGATCGATACGCGCGTGCCAACTGGAGTATGGCGCAACGCATTGTCGAGCAGATTGGCGACCAGCTGGCGCAACAGCCGTCGGTCGCCATGCAGGACAAGATCGGGCGCGACAGTGGAAGTCAGTCGATGCCCGGCATTTTCGAAATCGGGATTATAGGAATCGACCAGATCCTCGACCAGATCGGTCATCGACACATCCCGGAAATCGCGACGCAGCGTGCCTGCCTCGACCTCCGAAATGCGCAGGATCGCGGCAAACAGTTCCAGCAATTCATGCGATTCACCAGAGGCAGCCTCGATCGCGGCTACTCTCTCATCCCCCTCTCGCGTCAGCGCTTCATGCAATCTGTTGTGCAGGCGGGTCAGCGGCGTGCGCAGATCGTGCGCGACATCGCTCGACACCTGCCGCAGATTTTCGACCAGTGCGGCATTGCGGTCGAGCATATGGTTCAGCGTATCGGCCACCCGGTCGAACTCGCTGCCCGACCCGTCGAGCGGCATGCGCTGGGCGAGGTCACCGGCGATGATGACATGCGCGGCATCGTCGAACCGGCGCAATCGGCGCTGCGTGACCACGCCGACCGTCCATGCGCCGCCGACCGCGAGCAGCAGCATCGCGGCAAAGGCTGCCAGAAAGAGCTTCAGGATGGTGATGTCCATTTCGTCAATCACCCGACGATCGACCGCGACGAGCAGCCTGCTTCCGTCCGGCAGGCGGGTCGTCAGAGACTGGGCGATGCCGCCGTCCCGGCCGTATGGCAGCAATTCGACATAGCCCGGCGTCTCAGGCACCTGCGCGTCGAACGCGCCCGCCAGCCGCTCGCCGTCTCTATCGAGCAATATGTAGCCAAGGCTGGCCGTGCTCTGGGCGGCGTCCCGTTGATGGATCAGCGTCGCCAGTTGCGCGGTGCCTCCATTGCCCGTTCGCGCCAACAGCGATCGGGTTTCCGTAGCGATACGATGGTCAAGTTGCACCTCCATCGCTTCATGCACCACGGCATAGGCCAGCCCGCCGATCACCGGGATCGCCAGCGCGAAGCCGAGGCTGACCAGCGCGGTCAGGCCGAATGTCGTGCGCCAGGGACGGCGCATCATTCGCTCCGGATCATGTAGCCCGCGCCGCGCACCGTTTCGATCGCATCGGTTTCGAACCCGGCGTTCAGTTTCGATCGCAGGCGGCTGAGATGGGTTTCGACGATGTTGGTCTTCGGCTCGAAATCGAAATCCCACACCCGTTCCAGCAACATGGTGCGGGTCATGACGCGATGGCTGTTGCGCATCAGTTCCGCCAGCAGGGAAAATTCCCGTGGCTGGAGCGCCACTTTCCTGCCCGCCCGATGAACGGTGCGACGATGCAGATCGATCTCTATGTCGCCGACTGTCAGTTTCGCTGTCTCGATCTGTGCGGCCGGACGGCGGCCAAGCGCGTTGACGCGCGCCACCAGTTCGGAAAAGGCGAAGGGCTTGACCAGATAATCGTCCGCGCCTGCTTCCAGCCCCTCGACCCGGTCGGCGATCCGACCGATGGCGGTCAGCATCAGGACAGGCGTGCTGTTGCCCGCCGCGCGCAGCATCTTGACCAGCGACAACCCGTCCAGACCGGGCAGCATCCGGTCGACCACGATCGCGTCGAAACCGCCGTCGGTCGCCTGGAACAGGCCATCGCGCCCTTCGGCCGCCACCGTCACGGCATGGCCCATCTCACGCAGGCCGCGTTCCACGAAGTCGCGGGTTTCATGATCGTCTTCGATGATGAGGATGCGCATGAAGCCTCCTAACCGATCGGGCGCGCAGGATCGAGAGGTTGCGGCGCGCCCTGCCATCCGCCGCCCAGCGCCCGGAACAGCGCGACATAAGATTGGGCCAGCAACAGGTCCGATTGTGCCCATGCCAGCCGGGCGATCGCTCTCGTCCGCTCCGCGTCGATGGCGAGCAAGGGCGACGCATCGCCCAGTCGCGCGCGCGATGCCGTGCGGCGCGCATAGAGCGCCGCTTCGTCGGTCGCGCTGGCTAACGCGGCATTGCGCTTTGCTTCCGCCTGCGTGGCGGTGAGTGCATTTTCCACTTCGCGCAATGCACGAAGCACGGCGGCGTCCCAGCTTGCGAGTGCGCCGCGTTCTTTCGCCTGAGCGGCAGCGATTTTCGCGCGGGCGGGCGCCTGATTGGGGAAGGTCCAGGAGACAAGCGGTGAGGCGGTGGCGGCAAATCCCCCGGACAGCAGGCCCAGTGCCCCGCCGAGATTGACCTTGGGATAAAGCTCCGCGCGGGCAACTCCGATCCCTGCCGTGGCGGACGCCAGCCTGCGTTCCGCTTCGCGAATGTCGGGACGACGGAGCAGCAGCGCCGTGTCATCGCCAACCGGGATGGCATTCCTCAACCGGGGCATCGTGGCGCAATCCATCGCGGCGATTCCCGGATCGGTCGGCGACAGCCCTTGCAACGTGGCCAGCCGATAGCGCGCATTGTCGCGCGCTGCCTCGAAAGAGGGCAGGGTGGAACGGGAGGTGGCCAGCAGACTTGCGGCCTGCGACACCTCGAGCGGGGACAGTTCACCGGCGCGGAACTGCTCCTGCACACCCTTGAGATTGCGCTCCTGCGCTGCGACGATTTCGCGGGCGATCCGGCCGTTATGGGTGGCCCCGCACAGGTCGATATAGGCCAGAACCGTATCGCTGACGACGGCAACGCGCACCCCGTCCAGCGCAGCGGCCTGCGCATCTGCATCCGCCCGTGCGGCCATTGCAGCGCCGCGCAGTCGCCCGAACAGGTCGATGTCCCAACTGACCGTTGCGGCGACATCATAATCGCTGGCCGATACATTGGCCGCGCTGGGCTGACCGGATGGATTGTCGTTGCCAAGGCTGCTTTCGATGATCGGTTGCGGCAAACGCGCGGCGTCCGCCTGACGAACCGCAGCGCGGGCGGAATCCAGAGCAGCATAGGCGACGCGCAGATCGGCGTTGGCAGCAAGGCTCGACTGCACCAGATGGTCGAGTTGCGGATCATTGAACAGACGCCACCAGTCGTCTGGCACTGGCGCGATCGTGGAGATGTCCCGCGTCGTGAACGCTGGGCTGGCCATCGGCGATACGGACGCAGAAGGCGGTGTCGATGCTGCCATGCAGCCGCTGGCGAGCAGGGCGCTCAAGGCGCTCAGGCGACGGATCATGCCGCTTCTCCCCGCGCTGGCGGTTCATTTGGTCCCGGGGCATCCTCGCCGAAGCGCGCATAGAGGGCGGGCATCAGGAACAGGTTGAGCAGGGTCGAGGACACAAGGCCGCCCAGTATCACGATCGCCATCGGATGCTCGATCTCATGCCCCGGCGCGTTGCCTGCGACGATCAGCGGCACCAGCGCCAGCCCCGCGCAGGCCGCCGTCATCAGGATCGGCACCAGCCTTTCCTCCGCGCCGCGCAGGATCAGGGCAGGGCCGAACGGTTCGCCTTCATGGACCCGCAGATGATGATAGTGGGACAGCAGCATGATGCCGTTGCGCGCCGCGATGCCGATCACCGTGACGAAGCCGACCAGCGAGCCGAGCGACAGCAGGCCGCCGGTCAGCGCTACCGCCACAACGCCGCCGACCAGGGCGAAGGGCAGGCTGACCGCGACCAGCGCCGTTATCCGCCCGGATCGGAACTCCAGCCACACAAGGATCAATATGCCGATCAGGCACAGCAGTCCGGTCGTCCAGAGGCGCTGGCGCGATTCCTTCAAGGCGGCATATTCGCCCAGCACCTTGGCGTGATAGCCCTGCGCGAACGAGGTCTGCACCACCGCCTGCTCGATTGCGCGCGCGACTGTGCCAAGGTCCGATCCGTTGACGTTCAGCGTCACGTCCAGACGGCGCTGGCTATTCTCCCGCTTCACTTCGTTCGGTGCAGGTTCGATGCGGACATCGGCCACGTCGCGCAGGCGCACTGGCGTGCCTGCGGGCGTCTGGATCATCAACTCGCGCAGCGCATGCAGTTCGCCCCGAATCGCCGGCTCGCCCCAGATCGCCACGTCGAACGCCTTCTGGTCGCGATAGATTTCCCCCAGCTTCTGTCCCGCGATCAGGCTTTGCGCCTGTCGGCGGACCTCACCGGGCGTCAGGCCCAGCGTCGCCATGTCGGCGGGACGAGGCCGGATCTGGATTTGCGGGACCAGCACCTGCGCTTCGACCTTGAGGTCCGCCACGCCGTCAATCCCCGCGATCTTTGCCTTCAGCCGATCGGCACTGGCGCGCAGTTCCGCCTGATCGGGGCCGAAAATACGCACGACGACCGTGGCGCCCGCACCCGACAGCACTTCCTTGATACGCTCGCGCAGGTAAGTGAGGACGTCGCGGAACAAACCGGGATAGCCCTCGATCACGTCCTTGATCTTCGCGACGCTGGCATCATAGTCTGCCGTCTCGTCTAGGCTAATCCACAGTTCCGTGAAGTTCGGGCCGACCACTTCGTCGGCGGCTTCCGCCCGACCGATATGCGCGCCGAAATTGCGCACGCCGGGAATGGTGCGCAATTCCTTCGACACCTTGATCGTGATGCGATCCATCGCCTCGATCGAGGAGCTGGGCTTTTCCAGCCAATGCATCAGGAAATCCGTTTCGCGAAAATCGGGCAGGAACTGGTCCTTGAACGTGGCATAGCCGACCCCCGCCAGCAGCAGCCCACCCGCCACCACGCCAATGACCGCGCGCGGCGCAGCGATCAGGCGGGGCAGGGTGGCGGTATAGCTGCGCTTGAGCGCCGTCACGAAGCGCGTGTCCCGCTCGGTATTCAGCGGCGCGTTAGGTAGCAAGAACAGGCACATGGCGGGCGTCACGACCAGCGCCACCAGCAAGGACGCGCCGATCGCCAGCACATAGGCGATCGCCAGGGGCTGGAAGAAGGTGCCCGCCACACCGCCTAGAAAGAAGATCGGCAGGAACACCAGCATCACGATCAGTGACGCGAAGACAACCGCCGATCGCACTTCCAGCGACGCACGCAATACGACATCGAAGGCGGGACGGGGGCTTTCGCTTTCCCGGTTCAACCGCAATCGGCGCGCGATATTCTCGACGTCGATGATCGCGTCGTCCACCACTTCGCCCAGGGCAATGACAAGGCCCGCGATCACCATCGTGTTGATCGTCGCCCCGCTCCACAGCAGCACCAGGCCCGCGCCCAGCAATGACAGCGGGATCGCGATCAGACTGATCGTCGCCTGCCGCCAGTCGCGGGTGAAGAGAAAGAGCACGACCGCGACGAGGATGCAGCCGATCGCCAGCGCGCGGGTCAGATTGTCGATCGACCGCTCGATGAAGGTGGCGGGGCGAAAGATCGTGTTGTCGATCTTCACGTCCTTCAGGCCCGGCTTGATTTCCTCCAGCGCGGCCTCGACCGCATGGGTCAGGTCCAGCGTGTTGCCGGTCGGCTGCTTTTCGACGATCAGCATGATGCCGGGGCCATCATCGATGATCGCGTTGCCGATCGGCGCGGCATAGCCTTCGCTCACCCGCGCGACATCGCCGATCCGTATGGGCGCTTCGCCCGCCAGTTTGATGATGGTCTGCGCGAGGTCATCGGGGGTCTGGATCGCGCCGGGCTGCTGCACGGCCATGCGCTGGTTGGCGGTGTCCACGAAACCGCCGCCGCCCACCAGCACGGCATCGCCCGTAGCCGCGCGCAGTTCGTTCAGTGTCACGCCCGCCGCGCGCAGCTTGTCGGGATCGACCAGCACCTGCAACTGTCGGTCCCGCATGCCCCACATCGCCACATTGGCGACGCCGGGCACCGCCATGAGGCGCGGCCGTATCGTCCAGCGTACCAGTTCCGACAATTGCATCTGGTCGAGTTTGCTGGATGAGATGCCGATCTTCATCGCTCGGCTGGTCGAGGACAAAGGCGGGAGCATCACCGGGGGGCGAGCTGCCGTGGGCAGGCGCCCCTGCACCTGCGTAACCCGTTCCTGCACCATCTGCCGCGCGCGCATGACGTCCGTGCCGCGATCTAGCAGGATCACGACCGAAGACAGGCCCAGTACGGACTTGGATCGCAGCGTCGCAAGGTGCGGGATGCCGTTCAACTGCGTTTCGATTGGCACGGTAATCAGGCTTTCGACTTCCTCGGTCGACAGGCCGGGCGCTTCGGTCTGGATTTCGACCATCGGCGGCGCGAATTCGGGAAAAACGTCCAATGGCACACTGGTGGATGCGCGTAGCCCCAACACAACCAGAAGGACGGCCATGGCCAGCACCAGCACACGCTGGGTCAGCGCCGCGCGAACGAGCCACGCCAGCATCAGTGCGCGACCCCGAATTCGGTGCCGAACAATTCCATGGCGCCGGTCGTGACAACCCGCATGCCCGGCTCCAACCCGCGCGATACTATCGCGCCATCCGCCCCGGCCGATGTGATTTCCACTCGCTGACGCACGAAATGGTTTGGCTCAGTCTGGGCATAGACCCATTCCCCGCCATAGATATCGCGCAGAATTGCGGAGGCGGGTACGGTCAGCCCCTGTTGCATCCGCCCGATTGGCAGTTGAACGCCGACCCGCTGCCCGACGCGCCATTCATGACTTCGATTGTCGATGGCATAATAGAGGTCCACCGTACCTGCCGCAGCATTGGCCGAAGGCGGCGCCTGAACTGGGTGCGCGCGGCTATCGGAATCGGTCGCGCCCAATGCCCGAACCAGCACGGAAGAGGATCGGGCGACGTCGGCGATATCCGTTCCAGATACCGACACGCGCACCCACAGGGCCGACTGGCGATCGAGCGCGGCGACTGAAGGCCCCAGCAGGCGTCGCTGCTCGACCGCTACATTCGCCTGCGCCTGTGCAGTGGCGAGCGCGGCGGCGGCTTCGTCGCGCGAGCGGATGCTGCCCGCCTCCTCGGCAACCAATCGGCTCGCCCGATCGAGGGCGATGCGGGCAAGGCGCGCCTGCGCGCGGGTCCGCGCCACCTCTCCATCGGCCGCAGCTTGTGCAGTGCCGATCTGGGCCAGGTTGCTGAGCGATCCGGTCGGCACACCGCCCGCGCCGTTAGGCACGACGATCTCGCCGCTGGTTTCGCGCATCATCGCGGCCTGCCCCTGACCAACCTTAATTGTGGCGATGCCGAGCCGTTGGACGGCCTGCGGCGTCAGCGTGAGTTTCAGCAGTTCGGTTTCATGCCCGACCGTTTCCGCCTTGGCTGGCGGCGTCGAGCGCGCCTTGTTTTTATCACCGCATGCCGGGAGCAGCAGCAGAACGCAGAGAAAGGAAATGCGGTGCATGGGGACTCGCCATCGATCAAACTGGCTTCGTCTCTACCGGTAGGCGGTGGAACCCTGCTCTCTGCAACTATACGATTTGTCCATCTTTCGCCGGAACGTTACGAAATACTGCAAATGAGTTGCATTAGGTAATTTGCGCTCTTATTGGCCCCGCCGACGTGGGGGCATGGTGGGGCAGCATGGCTCGATCATGCCGGATATAGAGGGTTGAGAGGATGATGATGGCGTCTGTTGGATATCGTGCAGGTTCGCAAAGGCTGATGAAACAGGCGGCAAGCCTTGCCGTAATGGCAATTATGATGACTGTCCAGGCGCAGGCGCAAACCCCGGAGCCGGGGCAAGATGCAAGCGATATCGTCGTCACCGCAGATCGGAATGACAGCTTTGGTGCCGATTTTGTTCAGGCGGGCACATTTCGCGATTCCAGGATCATGGATACGCCGCTGACGGTCGCGATCATGACCAAGGAACTGCTCGAAGCACAGCAGGCCCGCTCCATTCTGGACGCCGTCCGTAACACGCCCGGCGTCACGCAGGCGCAGATCAACTCCACCATCTACAGCAATCTTGCTGTGCGGGGCATCATCCTCAACAACTTCACCAACGTCCGGTGGAACGGCATCTTGCCGGTGGTGAACCTGATAGAGCAGCCGATAGAGAGCAAGGACCGCATTGAGGTGCTCAAGGGGGCCGCTGGCCTTTATTATGGCTTCGCGACGCCATCGGGGATCATCAATCTCGTCACTGAACGGCCCGGTGCTGCGCCTATTACGCGCGTTGATGTGCAGGGTGACAGCAATGGATCGATCGGTGCGAGCTTCGATGTCAGCCGCACCTTCGGCACCGTGGGCATGCGCGTGAACGCGGGCACATCCCTCATCGAAACGGGCGTCAAGCGGACGCGCGGCGAGCGTAGCTTCGTGACCGGCGCGCTGGACTGGAACCCGGCCGACAATCTCGAAATCCTGCTCGACGCGGAATATATCTACAAAAGCATCACCGAACCGACCGAGTTCAGTCTGCCCGCTGCGGTCAATGGCGTGATTGCCCTGCCGTCGCTGCAATCCTCCTCCAAGAATCTGGGCGGTGAATGGATGCAGGGCAAGGGATGGGAAATCAACCTGCTCGCCCGGCTAAACTATGATTTTGCACCGGACTGGCGTTTGGCGCTGGCGGCGGGACAGTCCTATCTGACCCGCGATCGCGCCTATTCCTCCTTTGGCGGCTATGATCTGACGACCGGCAATGGCACCGTGACGGTCGCCATGACACATGGCAATGATTACAAGACGCGCATCTATCGCGGTGATCTGTCGGGTACATTCCATACAGGGCCGATCGAACATAATGTTCTGATCGGTGTCGCCTATAATACGCGCGACGGTAATGTGCCGACGGCGGTGCGTTATTCGTTCGCGCAAAATCTTTATAATCCTGTGGCGATTCCGCAGCGCGCCAATCCGCCCCGGATCATTCCCAACCCCTCGAACGTGGAGGATCTGGGCCTTTACATCTTCGACCGGGCCTCGCTCGGCGAATGGCTTCAGGCTACGATCGGTTACCGCAAGACGGACTATAGCGACGTCAGTCGGACGACATCCTACAAGATCAAGCCCGATACCCTGTCCTATGGTGTCATGGTAAAGCCTGCGCGCTGGGTCAGCATCTATGCCAACTATATTGAGGGGCTGGAACCGGGGCCGATCGCGCAGCAGATTGCCAATAATGCCGGCGAAATCCTGCCCGCAGCGATCAGCAAGCAGAAGGAAGCGGGCGTCAAGATCGAACCGATGGACGGCCTGCTGCTGACGAGCGCCTATTTCCATATCAAGCGGCCATCGGCCTATCTCAACAGCGCCAATTTCTTCGTTCAGGACGCTGAGGCCGTTTATGAAGGCGTCGAGTTCAGTCTGGTCGGCGAATTGACGCGGAACCTGTCGATTGCCGCCAGCGCGATGTCGCTGGAAGCCGAGCAGAAATCGGGCAACGCCACGGTGATCGGCAAGCGGATCGAGAATGTATCGAAATTCTCCGGTTCGCTATTCTTGGAATATCGCGTCCCTATGATCGACGGGCTGCGCCTTTCGGCCGGCGTCTTCCATGTCGGCAGACGGGCCGTTAATGCGCTGAACCAGGCGTTTGTACCGGGCTATGAGACGTTCGATGTCGGTGCGAGCTACAACTTCAACCTGCTCGGCAACCAGACGACGGTGAGCATCTATGGAGAGAATATCACCAACAAGCGCTATTGGGCATCGTCCGGGTCCAGCTTGCTGGCGCAGGGCTTGCCCATGGCGGTCAAGGTCGGTTTGTCTACGCGGCTATAAGCCGGGGCTGCCCACCTTAAAAGCGCATCGTCATTGCGACGCCGCCGCCTGCGCTGTCGCCCCAGGGCAAAATGCGGACATTGGCGTCGCGGCGCGTCGTGATGAGGAAGCCGGATTCCTCGCCGATGGCGGCACCAGCGACCACATCATACCAGTGATGTTTGTCGGCCTTCACCCGCGCCAGCCCCACGAAAGCCGCGACGAGTTGCGCGGGAACGCCGACCCGCCAGCCATAGCGATTGTGCAGGCTGGCGGCGGCGGCGAAAGAGGTTGCCGCGTGTGATGAAGGAAAGCTTTTCCGGTTGCTGCCGTCGGGCCGCATTTCGGGAAAGGTTTCTTTCAGACCCAGCGACAGCAGGGTTGCGGCGCCCACACTGCCGCCAGCCTGGAGCGTGCCGGTCCAGTCGCCCTCAACTGTCGGTAAAGCCAACGCACCGATCACCAATGCGTCCCTGCCGATATCACTGGCGTCGCGCCAGCCCTTGTCGGACGCATGCGCGGTCCCTGATGCGAAAAGCGACAATGCCGTTGTGATCGAAGCGATACCACGCCGCATATATTATCCCCCCAGCGAGCAGGAGGCTCGCGGCAGGACGACGGCGGCGTTACGAACGCACCTCAGTCAGCCTATGAAATTTCCGCATGGCACGGGTCAGCACCTGCTGCGTGCCGACCAGCAAAGCAACAAGGCCGGCAGGAATAGCAGCACCAGTGGCACGGCCGCGACAAGGCCGAAGATGATCGCCGTGGCCAACGGTTGCTGGAGGCCCGCGCCGCGGCTGAGGCCCAGCGCCAGCGGGCTGAGCGTCAGGATCGCGATTAAGGCCGACATCAGGATCGGGCGGAGGCGCTTGGACCCTGCTTCCCGCAAAGCGGCCAGCGTCGCGCTCGCGCCGCCTTCTATTTCCGCGAGGTAGAAGATCACCAGTTCCGTCACCATGCCCACGACCATGGTCAGGCCCATCAGCGCGGATATGTTTAGTTCCGTGCCGGTGATCCACAGCCCCAGCAGCACTGCGCCCGCTACCAGCAGCACTGTGGCCATCGCGGATATCGTCCATGCGAGATTTTCGAACAAATAGGTCAGCAGCAAGGCGCTGAGTAGGAGGGCGGCGGCAAAGACCATCGCCATGTCTGCAAAACTCTTCTGCTGTTCGGCATAGAGGCCGCCATAATCGACGCGCACGGAAGTCGGCAGATGAAGCCCTGCCACCTTGGCCTGCACTGCCTGCATGGCGGACCCAAGATCGCGTCCTTCCAGCCTTGCCGTGACGGCGATAAAGGGTGCCAGATCCTCGCGCGTCAACTGCTTCTGCCCGCCATCGATCCCGACCTGCGCGATCGATCCCAGCCGCACGCCGTGCCCATCCGGCGCGGTCAGCGGCAGGTCGGCGATCTGGTTCGCGCGGCTATGCAAATCCTGCGCGCCGCGCACCCGGACTGCCACCAGTTGCTCGCCGAAGCGGATATTGGTGGCGATGCTGCCGCCGACCAGTGCCTCGATCTGGCTTGCAACCTGATCCGGGTCCAGCCCCTGTTGCGCGGCCCGGCCATTGTCGATCTTGACCGAGATGGCATCGCCCGTAACCCGTAGGCCGTCTACGATCTCGACCACGCCGGGGATCGTCGCCAGCGCCTTGCCAACGCGCCCGGCGGATGCTTCCAGCGCGGCGGGATCGTCCCCGAACAACTTTACTTCGATTGGCTGCGGCACGGCCGTTAGGTCGCCGATCAGGTCTTCCATCAATTGTACCAGTTCGACCTGCAATCCCGGCACCTTCGCCTCTATCTGCTGGCGGATGTCGGCCATCACTGCATCGATCGGGCGGCGCGATCCCCCCTTCAGCCGCACGAAGAAATCGCCTTCATCGGCTTCGGTCAGCCCGCCGCCCAGTTGCACGCCCAGGCGGCGTGAATAGCTGGCGACCTCTGGCGTTGCGGCGACGATCGCTTCCACCTGTTTGACCAGCCGGTCGGTATCGGCCAGCGAAGATCCGGGCTTGGCGGTATAGTCGAGCACGAAGCCGCCCTCATCCATGACCGGCATGAAGCCGGAGGGCAGTTGATACCAGGACAGGGTCCCGGCGACTAGGAAGACGCTGCCCATGATAGCAGCGGAAAGGCCGGGCCGTCCGAAGAAACAATCCCCTGCGCGGACATAGGCGTGGTTGAGCCGGTGCATGACGCGATCGGCCTTTTCCGCCGTTTGCGCATCACTCTGCCGCAGCCAGCGTGCGGCAATCAAAGGGATGACGCAGCGGGAGAAGAGCAGCGAGAGGGTAAGAGCCGTGACGATGGTGATGGCCAGTGCCTTGAAGAAGCCGCCGCTGACGCCGCTGATGAAGCTCAACGGCAGGAAGACGACGATCGTCGCAAGGGTGGAGCCGATCAACGGTCGCCCCATTTCGGCAGCGGCGGCGAGCCGGCTTTTGACGTCCGGTGCAGTCCCTTCTTGCATGCGCCGCATGATATGTTCCAGCATGACGACCGCATCGTCCACCACCAGTCCGACGGCGGCCGCCATGCCGCCCAGCGTCATCATGTTGAAGCTGAGGCCCAGCGGATAGAGTAGCAAACATGTCCCGGCGAGCACGGCGGGCAGCATCAGTCCGGTGATCAGCATCAGCCGCCCGGACCGCAGGAACAGGAACAGGACCAGACCCGCCAGGATAGCCCCCAGCAGGATGGCGTCCCGCACGGCATTGGCTGCCCCCGTCACCAGTTCGGACTGGTCATAGAAGGGCGTGACCGTCACCGTCGCGGGCAGCCCCAACGCGTGCAGGCGCGCATCGACCGCCTTGACGATTGCGACCGTATCGCCCGTCAGTGCCTGCCGCACGTTGATGAGGACGGCGCTGCGTCCATCGGATGCGATCCGGACATAGGCGGGTTCCGCCGCCGGGCGCACGGTCGCGACCTGTCGCAGCGTGACCACCGCCGCACCATTGCCGGTCGCGGCGCGGATCGGCGTGGCGAGCAGATCGGCCGTTGATGTTGGTGTGCTTTGCACCAGTACCAGATACAGGCGATGCCTGTCCTCGATCCGTCCCGCGCCGCGAATGGCATTGGACTTGGCCAAGGCGACGGTAACGTCGGTAATGCCAAGGCCGAAGGTCCGCAGCCGGGCTGGGTCGATATCGACCGCCAGTTCGCGCGGCGTGCCGCCCAGCACGTCAACCGCTGCTACGCCCTGTACAGCAGTCAGGGCAGGGCGAACCTTGAGTTCCGCCAGTTGCCGCAGCGCCTGCTGGTCGAGCGAAGGGGAGGTGAGCGCGATGCCCAACACCGGGAAGATGGTGGGATCGGAGCGACGGACATCGAAGCGCGTGCCTGTGGGCAAATCGGGCAGCAAGGTCGCCAGCGCTCCCTGCGTCGCCAGTGTCGCCGCCACCATATCTTCGCCCCAGTCGAAATTGAGCGCGACATCGGCCGTGCCCCGGCTGGTGGTCGATCGGACCCGCGTCACGCCGGGGACACTGCGTAGTGCGATTTCGACCGGGCGGCTGATTTCTGCTGCCATCTGGGCTGCGTCCCGGTCGCCCGCGTCGATGGTGACGACCACGCGCGGATAATCGATATGCGGGAACAGGCTGACCGGCATGCTGCGCGCCGCGAGGATACCTCCCAGCGCCAGCAACAGGACAGCCAGCCAGATCGATCGGCTATGCCGCTCCAGCGTCGCGGTCATCGCAGGCGAACCTTCATCCCGTCGTCCAGCGCAGTCCCGCCCTCGACCACGACCTGATCGCCTGGCGCCAGGCCCTTCGTGACGACGACGACCGCACCGTCGCTCGATCCCGCCACGATGTCCCGGCGATGGGCCGTCCCTTTGACGACCACGAAGACGAAAGGCTGGCCGGCATCGTCGAGCAATGCGGCATAGGGAATGGCCAGCGCGTCCTGCGTGCCTTTTATGGTGGCATCGCCGGTCAACGTTTCGCCCGGCCGAAGCGTCGTGCCTGCGGGCAGATCGGCATAGGCGGCGGCGAGTTTCGTTTGCGGATCGACCATAGGATCGACCGCGGACAAGCGGGCCGGGATCGCGCGACCGTTGCCCGCCGTCATGATCGCTATCGCGGCGCCTGTACGCAGATTGCGGACAAACGCCGGATCGACCCCGAAGTGCGCCCTGATCGCGCCCGTTCCGCCGATCGTGACGACCGACGTGCCCGCCGGGATCAGGTCACCCGGCGTTCCGGTGATGCTTTCGACATACCCCGCGCGGGGTGCGCGCAATGTCAGGCTGCGGCCTGTCAGGCTGGTCAGCGTGGCGTCGGCGCTGGCCTTGGCGGCGCGGGCGGTTTCGACATCGGCGTCGCTCATCAGCCCGTCGCCGCGCATACGCACGGCGCGGGCATAGGCTGCGTCGGCGGCCTGCGCATCGCTGCGTGCCTTGGCCATGTCCAGCATTGCGGTCGGGCCGGGGGCGAGGCGGACGATGGCCTGGCCCTGCTGCACGGCGGACCCGACCGGCGCGTCGATGGCGATGAAGCGCGCTTCAATCGGCGCGAACAGGTCCGCCCGCCCGCCGGGACCGCTGTCGGCCACGCCATAGAGGCGGATTGTCTCCCCAACTGCCTGCCTGCCCACTACGGCCAGCTTGACCAGAGCCTGCGGCTCTGGGCTGTCCTCTTGAGGGGCCTGTGAGCAGGCGGCCAGCAGCATCAGCGCGATGGCCGGAACGATCCTCTTCACTTCCATTGCTCCCGCGCTATACCTGTCAATAATTCCAGGGCGATGGCCTGTTCCGCCATGTCCTGCGCGCTGTGCAGGCGCAGGAGTTTGCGGTCCCGCACTATCTGTTCAGCGGCCCGCGCGGTCGCATCGGGGAGGTCGCCGCGTGTTGCCGCACAGCGGCTCGCGTCGGCCAGCCGCGTCGCTTCCGCAAGGCCAGTGTCGAGTTCGGCATATTGGCGCCTGGAAATCGCGAGTGCCGTGACGGCGGCGGCAATCTCCGCCCGTGTCTGAAAAAGCCGCGCCTCATATTCCGCTTTCAATGCGGTACGGGTTGCCTTCTCTATCGCGATGCCACCCCGATTGCGGTTCCATAGCGGCAGTGTGAAGCCGATCGCCGGTCCCAGCGTGACGTTCCTGCCGGTGTCGCGCCCGCCATTGATCGTCAGGTCCAGCGTTGGAAACTGATCGAGGATCGCCTTGCGCAAGGATGCTTCCTGCGCGTCATACCCCTCGCGCAAGGCACGCAGGTCTGACCGTTCCTGCTGCGCGAGCGTGAACAGGCGGTCGGCATCCGGCATCGTCCCAAAGGTAGCAATGGACGCGATACGCACCGGGTAGGTCGGTGGCAGGCCTAGCAACCGGTTCAATTCCAGGCGGGCTGCCGCAAGGTCTTTTTCTGCCTGTCGGACGATCTGCTGCGCATCGACGGCCGCGATCCGGGCGCTTTGCAGGGGATCTGCCGACACGTCCCCCCGACCGGCGGCAGCACCATATCGGGTAAGAAGATGTTCCGCCGAAGCAAGGCTGTCCCGCGCGACCACGCTTTGTGCTTCCAGCGCCGCGATGCGCACCGCCTGCAATCGCGCCTGTCCCGCCGTCTGCCACTCCGCCCAGACGAGATCCATGCGCGCCTGACGCTGCTGGGCCATCGCCTGTTGCCGGAGAACGGCACGGGTCCGGAGGGCATTGAGGTCAAGTCCGAGAGCCCCTGCGATCCCCGCGACCGGATCGGCGCCCGACAGGATCGGGTCGACTCCCAGAGAGAAGGTCGGATCGGGCAACAAGCCAGCATTGAACACCTGCGCGTCGTTTATGCCATTGCGGGCACGCAAGGATTTGAGGTCGGGGTTAGCCGTCACGACCAGCGCGGCGATGGCATCTTCGCTGAGCGGTGCGGACAGGTCGATACTCTGCGTAACGGAACCGGGCATGGCGCCATAAGAGCGGACCAGTAGCCTGGCATCCGGCGCGGCAAGAATGTCCGGCGTGTTGGTCAGTGGGTCAGGCGTATAATGGGCACAGCCTGCTAGCAACAGAAACAAGGTGGCGGCGGGCATGAACCGGTATCGACGGGGGGAAAGACGCGACACGAAACCGCCATTCTGAAAGAGAGATGCAGCGGTAATAAAAGCCATAGAGGCAATTGCCCAAGAAAATTGCTGAACATAATTTGTTTAAGGAAGGTCATGCACGTCTGTCGCTCAAGGCCCACCATATGATCCGCACCATCAGCGGCCAGCAGCGACAACTGCACTGACGGGTGAACCCTGCGCTGCTGTCGCGGCGACGATCTGCTTCGGCGATGCGCAGACGGCGCAGCAGCCGCCTTTTTGCGCGGACGCTTGGCCGGACATGAGCTGTCTCGATCGGCATGATGGCATCAGGCGGCATGACGACCCCTCCCGTTCAGTGCGGCATAGCTGGCGAACAGCTGATCGAAATGGCTGTCCATGGTGCCGACATATGCGGCTGCGCTGGTCGCACGCGCGCGCCATGCGGCCGGATCGGTCGTCGCCAGATGATCGATCGCTTGTGCCAGGCTGGCGGTTTGGCCGGCGCGATAGTGCAGGCCCATGCCTCGTGCGGCGTGATCGGCGGCCCCACCTTCATCGGGAACGATCACCGGCAGGCCGCTCGCCCGCGCCTCCGCTGCGACCATGCAGAAGGTTTCCGCCTCGCACCCGTGGACCAGCGCGTCGGCGCTAGCGAGCAGCCTGGCCAGTGCCGGGCGATCGCTCGTTGGGGCCAGCAGATGAATGTGCGGATTATGGGCTGCTGCCCGCCGCACGCGCGCGCTGTCCCGGCCGTCGCCGATCAGGACCAGCCCCACGGGTTGACGGTACCCCGCCATGGCGACCGCCTGTATCACCTGTGGCCAGCGCTTCTCCGGTGCATGACGACCGGCGCCAATCAGCAAGAGGCTGTCGGGACCAAGGCCACAGCATTGCAGCAAATGGCTGCGCAGGGCTTCGTTGCGGTGGAGGGGAGAGAAGATGCCGGGCTCCACGCCCATCGCGATGGTCCGGGCTCGAGTGATGCCCCCATCGCGTAACCGGGTCGACAGGCTGTCATTGGCGCTGACGATCAGGTCGAATGCGGTATCGAGCCTGCGCAGATGTCGCCAGTACCAGTCGAAACCACGATCGATCGTCGCTCGCCGCGCGACCGGGCCGAACCAGCGATAGGCATAGGCCGATAACGGGTCGGCGTGCATGATAAGCGCCCGCGGTGCATCGCCCCGCCAGCGACCGACCATCGCCGCGCTGGACCACGGAGAAGACGCTTCGACCAGATCAGGCTGCAACCGATCGAGCATGGCGTGCAGAGAGGCTTCGTCATCGAAATAATGATAGCGCCTATCAAGCGGAAAACGTCGCGCAGGCAGCAGGACGATCCGGCCGTCGCCACCTGTCGGCAGGATTGCGCTGCGTTCGCCGGGGGCCAGGATGATGACCTCATGCCCGGCCTTCGCACCAGCCTTCAGCTTGCGTTCGACATAGGTTTTCACCCCGCCACCCTGCGGCGCGTAGAAGGCGCAGACATCGACTATTCGCATGGCATCAACGCTCCAGGGGGCCGAAGGAAAACAGGCTGCGACGATAGTTGAGGGTGATGGCGATCGGGGTCGGCCCGGTAAGGGCGCGAGCACTCGCGGCATTGGCTGAGGGCTTTCGCATGCCCAGTTTCGGATTGCCCGCGAACCCTATGCCATCGACCGACAGCGCGAATTTGCGGTTCCCGTCGCGATCGTGCAGCAGGCTGAGGGCGTAGATGCCCGGTCCAGGCGCGCGAATGCAGAGTTGGATCGGGCCTGACGCAGGGACAGGGATTTCGACGCGACGAAAGGCCTTTCCGGCTGCCACCAATATATTGTCGTCGGCCAGAAAATCGTCGTCGTTCGCCGGATAGAGTTCCAGCTTCAGCCGGCCCTTGCGATCCTTGATGCCGTTGACCGTGACAAGGAAAGACGGGCCATGCTCGTCCGCGCGGCACTGGCCCTCCGCCTTGCCCAGATCAGGGGAGGAGGGGAGCGATGTCGCTGCCGCCCAGATCAGTAACGGCGCGATCATCCCCGGCTCCCGCGCCACAGGCCGCTAGCGCCCAGCGCAATGCCTACCAGCAGATGTGCCGCCAGGATCAGCGTGGCCATCAACGCCATCGCCGACACGATTTCACTATCGCGGCCGATCAGGAAAGCGGCCATGCCGGCAAAAACGACATCCTTGTTGGGCAGCAATGGCAGGCGCGAGATCAATTGCCGCAACGTACCCAGCAATATCCATGTGCCGACGTCCACCGACGGCAATAATATGTGCCACATGGTGGCCGCCAGCAGGGTCGTCGCGACAATACGCAGCAAGTGGATGGCTGAAACGAACCACAGGTCTGCGCGCGGCAGGGCGAAAAGCCTGTTCCGCAGCAGCAGTGCCACCAGCGACGTTGCCAGCACGAACAGGATGGACCCCATGATTTCCCAATGGGTAGCGCCGATGGGCAGTGCATCGAACAGGGGGATGGCGATCGCCAGCATCGCCAGCGTCACGATATTGCCGACCAGCGCGGACAGGATCGTCACATCCTTTAGTGCGCCGAAGGGCGCCGCTTTGATAGCAGCGCTGCGCCGCGCCCAGGCGTAGAAATAGACTTCCCCCAGATAGCCCAGCAATATCTCGTTGCTCACCAGCTTGCGCAGCAGTGCGCCGAAGCCGCTGACCGGGATGGCCCATAGCCGACGGAAGATGACCCATTCGGATACCGGCCCCGCGGTATAATATGCGAGGAAAGCCAACCAGAAGAGCGGCGCTGTAGGCAGGAGCGCCAAAAGGCTGGTCCGGTCGATATCACGGAACTGATGAAGTGCCGCCGCCAGGATCAGGATCGATACCAGCGGCCCCGCCCATAGCGTCCAGTTGCGGCCAGAGCGGATCAGCGGTTGCGGATCGATGACGGTGGAGAGGGGGGCAATACCCTCCTGGAAAAGGGGATGGGATCGAAGTACTGAACCGGCGGATGTCTGGCCCGTCATACATGTCTCGTCATTGTTGTTTCGGACGCTCTGACGACACGTCAGGCGGGGCACCTCAGTTGGAGGAAAGGAAATTATTCTGTCGGGTTGGGGCAGGCCGTCGGATCGCCTGGAAACAGGCCAGATAGGCCTGCGATGCCCGTTCGACGGTGAAGCGACGGGCCTGTGCCAGACTGGCCGCGCGATCCTGACGCAGGCGACCGGCATCGCGAATGGCGGCGCTGAATGCTTGCAGGTCACCCGTGTCGATCAGATGAGCGAGGGCGCCATGGCCGGTCAGAGCGGCCATGCTGACGCTGCATCGGGTGGCGATGATCGGCAGACCGGCCGCCAATGCTTCCACGATGACGGCAGGCACGCCTTCATAGTCCGAAGACAGCAGGAAAACGTCGAAATCTGGGAGGCGGCTCGCCGGGTCGGGAACATGACCGGCCAGTTCGACGCGATCCTCGATACCAAGATTGCGGCATAGCGCTGACAGCGTGGCATGTTCCGGGCCGTCGCCATAAATGGTCAGGCTATCCAGCGATGCGGCCCCGCATGCGAAGGCGCGCAGCATTAGCGCGACATTCTTCTGGGGCGCCAGCCGACCGATCGCGGCAAAGCGAATGCCGCCGGCTGAGGCGTTACGCGCCGACCCGACAGCATGATGCAGCCGCACTAGCTGCGCCTCGTCTAGCGCAGGGTCAGGAATGATCGATATGCGTCCGATCGCGGCTGGAATGGCGTTGGTAATTTCGCCTTCCATCGGATGTTCCATCCCGATGAAATGGTCGATGAATGCGCCATGCAGATGCAGCCATCGGCGATAGAGCCAGCGGACCGGAGGGATCATGTCCCGGCGCTCCAGATCGTTGCTGATCTTTGCCAGGATCGGTGGACAGCGGCGCCCCAGCAGCAATTTCATCGCCAGCGCGACGATCGTATAGCTGTTCCCCGCGCAGAACAAAGCGTCGGGCCGGAGCCTGACGATCACGCGCGGCAGCGTGGCAATCATCCACAATGTCTCGATCCAGCCGATCGCAAAGGGCTGGCGCGGCACCTCATAGGCAAGGTCGGCGGCCATTTCCTCGCGCATCGCGCCATCCGCCCGCCCCATGAAAAGCGGTGCATCAACGCCTTCCGCACGCCAAGCCCGGACAAGGCGCAGCGCGACGCGCTCGACGCCTCCCGGTTCGAAACTGTACAGGAATGTCAGGATGCGCATGGCGTGCTCGATGCGGGCAACAGGTCGCTATAACGAGCCGGTACATGGCTGCGCCGCACCCGCCGCAGCGCATCGTCGATGCTGAGCATCAGGGCAGGGACATGGGCGTCGCCCGGATGCACCGCGATCCGAACAACCGGCGCAAATTGCAGCAGCGGCGGTAACAGACGGGCGACGGCCAGCGACGATGCAATGCGCGCCCGGCTGCGGCTGGCCCAGGTGATGACTGGTCCGCGCGCCAGCGTGGCGCCGGTCTGGGGCGACCAGATCTTCATATGATCTTCCGCCAGCGCGAATCCTGCCTGTTCAAGCGCCACCAATGCCGGTGCGCCATAGAGCCAGGCAGGAGCGACGAAGCCCGCAACTGGCCTGCCACTGATATCTTCGATCAGCGCCCGGCCATCGGTCATGCGTTGCAAGGCGGTTGCATGGTCAAGGCCCAGAAACTCGCCTTCGCCCGCCGTCATGTGGCGAGCCTTGAACTGGGATGCGGTCCCCACATGGCGGCTGTCGTCCCTATGATACCAGCCATGGGCGAACAGGCTGACGCCCCGATCCGACCAGCCGCGCAGGCACGACGCAAAGGGCGAACCGGCAATTAGCGGATGCTCCCCCCAATGATTGGGCACCACCAGCATCGCCAGATGTTCAAGGGCAACATGGCGCGATACATGGTCCACCAGTCGGTCGACTTCGGTTTCGAAGCGGGGGCCGACATCGTGAACGGACAGGAGCAGTCGGCGCATGCTCATAGATGAAAACGCAGACTGGCCATGGCGCGCCGGTCGCTATGGAGCGCGGTTTGGTCGAAAAGGCCAAGATAGGGGCTGGGCCTCTGCATCGCGCCAAGTGAAAATCGCCAGTCCATTCCGCCTCGCATGCTTGAGGCCGCTGTTGCGAAGGCGAGTTCCAGGCCATGGCCGGTCAGTGGCGCGCCACCGATCATTTCTGTCAGGCGCGTCAGATCATCATGATGTGACGTGCGGGCGATCGACAGATAGTTCAGCGACAAGCGGCTTTCGTTGCCAAAGGCTAGCGCCGTGCCGACCCGCGCCATTCGGGTCGACAGCCGGCGCGGAACAAGGTCGACAATGTGTAGTCGCCTGCTCATGCGCGCATAATCGCCTCCGATAACCAAGCCAAAGTCCGACGAGAGAGGGATGTTCGCCGACAGGCCAAAGCCCTTTGTCGACCAGTGAACGGCATCCGGCCCGCGGTTCCAGCGGTCAGCGCCATTTGTGGCACGGCTGGCTGACAGCGAAAGCGCGATCACGCCGA
Organism: Sphingobium olei; assembly: GCF_042678845.1. Lineage (NCBI taxonomy): Bacteria > Pseudomonadati > Pseudomonadota > Alphaproteobacteria > Sphingomonadales > Sphingobiaceae > Sphingobium > Sphingobium olei. Next base: position 183,970 of record NZ_JBHTLS010000009.1, read on the forward strand.
TCGACAGATTGGTGACGCGGGACCGGACAGCGGCGCGGTCGAAATGATCGGGGGGGCTGAACATAGTGGAGAAGGGGAGCGTCTCGGTGCTGCTCCGGTTAGGCCGGGCATCGGTGCGCGCCAGTCGAGCGGCGCTGGCGACCAGAAGATCGGAGATTTGTGTCGGCGGCTCTACCGCCTGCGCCATCACCATTGCGGGATAGAAGGCGGCTGTCGCCAGGATCATCGTCCCAATTGGTCGGTGGTTGCGCATATGTCCCTGTCCCCGTTTCCACAGAGACGACACACTCCGGGGCAACCGCAGTTGCGATGATCCCGGAAAATTCTTGTCCGCGCCAACTGTGGCTACCGCATCGGCACGGCGTCCATCTGCCGACAAGCGGGAGACAGGCGTTGCGGATGAAGAGACAAATTGCGCTGGCGATGATCCTCGCCACCTCGATCGGTGCGGCCGCCCCCGAATTGCCATATCGCTATCGGGGGCCGCTTCAGTCGCCTGCCTTTGACGGGCGATTGTCAGTCATGACCTATAATATCCATGGCCTGCCGTGGCCGGTGGCATGGGGTCGCTCCGGCGCATTTGCGCAGATAGCCCAGCAACTGGTGGCCTTGCGGGCGCTGGGGCGGCAACCGCATGTCGTGTTGCTCCAGGAAGCCTTCACACCGCAGGCGCAGGCTATCGGCCGTGCGGCCGGCTATCCCTATATCGTCGAAGGGCCATCGGCCGATATGGCCAGCCCAGAACCCGCAGATACGGCCGATGCTCGCTCTATGGCGGCTGAATCCTGGACGCATGGGGAGGGGCTCGGCAAATATGTCGGCAGCGGGCTTCAATTGTTGTCCGACTTCCCGATCGTCGGTGTGCGCAGGATGGCGTTTCCGGCTTTCGCCTGTGCCGGTTATGATTGCCTCGCCAACAAAGGCGCGTTGATGGCGAGCATTCGTTTGCCCGGCAGGGCTGATCGCGTCGATATCGTCACCACGCATCTCAACAGCAGACATGCGTCCGGTGTGGCAGATGACCGGTCATTGCAGGCCTATCGCTTGCAGGTGGGCTATCTTTCCGACTTCATTCGCAAGGCGCATGATCCGGCCCGTGCGCTGATCGTTGCGGGCGACTTCAATGTGGGGAGCGTGGCACCACGCCGCGCCACGCTGCTGTCGCATGTGCGCACCGGCTGGAGCCAATATGGCGACATAGACGATGCATTTGGTGAGGCGGTCAGGCATCATCTGCCTTTGTCGGATGACGCGCGTTATGCCCATATGCGGGCACGGGACTGGCAATTCTATACGCCGGGCCACTCTACGGATATTGAACTGGAGCGGCTGGACGTTCCGTTTGGCCACGCCGCCGATGGCAGCATGCTATCCGATCATGTCGGCTACACCGCGACCTACCAGCTTCCTGTCCGCCGGATTGCTACCAGGACCGCGCAACCGACAGCATGAACGTGCGGGGGCGCAAAGGCGTATATTGCGACCCGGCACGGATCGAGAAAGGGTTGCCGAACGCAAAGCTGTCGCCCCGCACGTCGAGCAGATTGTCTATGCGGACGCCTAGCGTCCAGTCGCCCTGCGACAATTCGGCATTGGCCGACGTCACCGCATAATTGCCCATGTTCCGATCCAGATCGTCATCGAAGGACAGGCGCGCCTTGCCGATATAATTGGCCTGAATTGCGGCATGCCCGGTCCAGTCGTTCAGCAGGATGAAGTCCTTTGCCAGCGCTACGCGTCCGGCCAGTGCGGGCGCGATGGGCAGGCGACGATCGTCCAGTTCCACGCCATCAGCCGCACGTGTGAGCCGTGCCGACTGGACAGTTCCGCCCGCGGACAGGATGAAGCCCTTGCCAATGGTCCAATCGGTCGTGATCTCTCCGCCGATGATCGCACCGCGCCCGGCGTTGCGGGTCGATACCAGGCCGTTGGCCAGCAGATAGTCCGACTGAATCTCGTCCCATCTTGTATGATACAGGCTGGCGGACAGTGAAAAGCGCCCGTCATGGGATGAGCGACGCACTCCCAGATCGATCGTGCTGAGTTCGTCTGCATCGAACTGGCGCGATGCTGCCATATCGGCCGGGGCCAGTCCGCCGGGGCGCATCGCCCGCGCATAGCGCAGATAGAGGAGGCCGCGACCGCCTAGGTCCAGCGAAAGCGATGCGCTGGGCGACAGGATGGTCTTGCTGATACGCACCGGGTTTACTGTCGGATCGTCGCCCGTGCCATCCTGCGCGATGCTGTGGAACAGGCGCGCACCCAATGTCAGGTCCAGCTGGTTTATGATCCGCAACGTGCCTTCACCGAAAGCGGCATATTCGATCACGCGGCGATCATAGCTTTCTACTGTCTGCGCGGCGTTGCTGTCGTCCATGACCTGCGCGTTGCCGCGGGTCGTCGCCTGAAGATAGGACAGGCCCACCAGCCAATGATCGTCGCCTCTCGACGCGAGTCGCAGTTCCTGATTGAAAACGGAATAATGCCTCTGATCCTCGAACCGGACCGGGCCGCTAAGACCGAAGGCGTCGGCGGCTTTGCTGGCATCCAGGATATAATCGAAACCATGATCGGCATAGCTGGTCGCCGATGTCAGTTCCAACGCGCCGATCGCTCCGGTGATCGTGCCGTGCCAGAGCTTGAAATCATTGTCGGTCGGTTCCGCGAACGCATTATCGCGGCTTAACGTATCGTCTGATGCCGTCACATATTGGCTGTCGCGCGAATTAATGTCCTGTAACGCAAATCCCGCATCAACCGTCCAGTCATCGGCCGGACGCCAGCGAAGGCCAAGGCGAACGCCCACCGTTTCGGCCGAATTGCTGCCGCGTTTTCCCCCGCTATTGCTGATCCATCCACCATTGACGAAACGATAGCCTGTTGCCCGGACTGCCAATCGGTCATCCACTAACGGCAGATTGAAAATAGCCTCGGCGCCTGTCCCCGGCTGGCCATGTTGCACGGCTTCGCCCGACAGGCGGACCGATCCCGAAACGCCCTCGAAATCGGGTTTGCGGGTCACGATATGATAGATGCCGCCCAGCGCGCCAGAGCCATAGAGGGGCCCTTGCGGTCCTTTCAGCAACTCCACCCGGTCGACGTCGATAAGCCGCAGGTCGGGGTCCGGCGCATTGAAGGTCACGCGCGCTTCGTCCATTTGAACGGCGACGGTCGACTGACTAAGTCCGTTGAACGGGCTGTCGGCGACCCCGCGAATGAACTGGCGATTGCGCCCCGGCCCCATATTGGTCATCGCCAAGCCCTCCAGATCAAGGCTGATGTCGCGGCTGGATGGCGTACGCGACCGGGCGAGCGGCGCGAAGGACAGGACTGAAACGGATAGCGGCACATCGCGTAGAATCTGTGGCCGTTTCTGCGCAGTGACGACGATGTCGCCCGGCGGTGGCGCGACCGGCGGAGGCGGGAACGATAGCTTGGGCCGAACTGTGCGCGCCTTGGGGATGCGCTCGATCCGGTAAAGCGTCGCGCTGATCCGCACCGCGCGCAGGTCTGTGCCGGCCAACAGCGTTCGCAGGATCAGGTCTGGCGACATTGTGCCGGCCACGCGCCGGGTCATGACATGCGGCATATCTCCGGTAAGTCCGACTGAAATGCCTGTCGCGGCTGAAAATCGGTCGATCGCGCTGCTGAGCAGCCCGGCCGGTATATCCACCGAACGGGCCTGTTCGCGCGCCAAAGCTGTAAATGGCTGGAATGCAGGTTCAGCGCACAGCGCCAATGCGCACAGCATTGCCCGACGACTGTGCTTCAATCCCCATGACGTCGGCCAGATCGCGAACCAGTTTCGATCCGTCGCCGATGACCAGACTGCCCGAAAAATGCTTCTTCTCCACGGACGGATCTACGATGACCGGCTTGCCGGAATAGCGGCTTATGTCTGCCGCGACGAGAGCCAATGGCGCATCGGTATAGGACAGTCGTCCACTCCGCCAACTGCCGATCTGCGCCACATCGACCGGCGCGAGCGTGATCGCGCCGCTACCCCCAACGAGCTGATACCCTGCATCAAGCCGGACCGGCTTTGCGACGCCCGGTGCGTTGACCGATACCATGCCTTCTGCAACGCCTACCCGGAAAGTTCCGCGTGCCAGATTGACGGAGAAGCGCGTGCCGATATCGCTGATCCGATAGCTGCCGGCCGACACGGTCAGCGTCCGGCCGGGGTCGTGGCGCACATCGAAATAGGCTTCGCCCTGCGCCAGTTCGATCGCACCGGCATCTTGGCCAGTCACGATGATCTTGCTGGATGGCGCAAGGATAACGTCGGTCCCGTTCGTCAAAGACAGGCTGCGGTTCGTCGATCCACCATTCTCATAGATGACTGGATCTGAACTGGACCGAACGAACATCGGACTTGCAATCAGGATCGCAAGGCTGGCGGCGATAGCGCCAACCCAAAGCCACCGGGCGCGCGATCTGCTGGGAAGGGCGATGGTCGATATCGTGGGATCGGGGGACAGCAAATTCTGAATCTGTTCCTTGTTGTCCGTGATCGCAGCTTCCACCAGCGCAATGGAATCGAACGCCTCCCGATGGCGCGGGTCGGCTTCCAGCCACGCCAGATAGGCGTCCCAGTCGGCATCATCCTGCTCAAGCGCCGCCTGCCAGGCAATCGCCTGATCCAGCACCTGCTCATCCATTCCCGATCGCGCCGTCATGGCGTATGCCTTTCTTCCCTCTTGGTCCTTCTATGACGATAACGTGACACCATAACCTCAGTCCTGTAGCGCGCGGCGGAGATATTTCATCGCCACGGCCATATGTTTCTCCACCCCGCTCTTGCTGATGCCCAGCTGCGCCGCGACCTCCGCGTGACTCAACCCTTCCAGCTTGTGCAACTCGAACGCCTTTCGCGCGCCGTCGGGAAGGTTGCTGATGGCTGACACCAATGCTGCGACCTCCTCACGCGCCAATATTTCCTCCTCGGCAGTCTGACTGCGATCGGCCGGCTCGACGCCCGCGGCCGCAAAATCGGTCGTATGATCGCTCCAGCGTCGCTCCCGCTCCATGCGCCGCTGCTTCTCACGCAGGCGGTCCACGACGAGGTTCTGGGCCATGCGGTAGAGATAGGCGCGGCCATTATCTATCGGCCCGGCCTGAAGATTTTGTGCTTTCAGCCAAAGCTCCTGCAGCACGTCGTCCGCGTCAGCAGCGTTGCCGATCCGTGCGATCAGAAAACGGCGAATGTCGGCGCGATGTACGCCATATAGGGTTTCCAGGCCATTTTTATCGTCCAGGCTCATATTGAAGGGATGGCAGATAAGCCGGACCGACGGGAAGTGTTTTTTGTGTGAGCATATCTCGGGGCGCTGCACGACACAGCGCCACTTCTTGAATCTACCTGTTGCGAGATGCGATCCGTCGGCACGACTCTGCTGTCAAGGCCCCATGCGCCACCACAATCTCAACTTCACGCAGCTTGCCGATAATCTCTTCCGGCTTGTGCTTCTTGCTAGGCATTCATCGTCCCTTTCGTGGTCCAGACTATCATAGTCTCTGGGCCACTCAGCGGGGGGCAGATCACTTTTGCAAATCGCCAAGGTGCTGGCTGATGGTGAAGTCCTTTGCCTCGCGCGAACAGAATTCAGGATGAAATAAAGAAACTTATCTTTTCATTCTGAACCCGGCAACGGCCATCCTTTGTATTTGGAAGGACATCGGGTCGCCGTTGTCGGGATATCCTAATAATATAGAATACGCATTCTCTATCAATTACGAAACTGGGAGATAAAGAATTTTATATATTCGTATTTAAATTTTGAAATAATGGATAATTATGAGGAATATTTATTGATGCCGTCGAAGCGATTTACCCGATTGAAGCGCTTACGTATCGCTTTGGATATTGAACCGGCCAACAGATCGTTCAATGATCGAAAAGCTGCAGCATCGGGGGGGAGTAAAGCGAATGAGCGCCGTCGTAGCGCTGCTTTGCTGGATGATGGCGCCAATGGGGAAACTGGCGGTACAGCGTAGCGGCGAGAGGTTTGACCAAGCGGTCGACTGACTCAATGAAAATCATGGCTACGGATCGGCAGAATTTCATCCTGTGCTGCTGTTGATTGGCGATAGGGGGGCGACCCAAGCGTCCGGCCGCTGGGGAAGGCGGGATCACGCGGATCGGGGCCACCGCCATGCGTGGCGCCATCGCCCCGGCCCGGCGCGACGCTAAAGTCCATCCTCCCGACCGAGCGGAGCATGTCGTCATGATCGATGATCCGGTCGCAGATGATGTGAATGACCTCGCCCTCCTTCTGCAGTCGTCCGCGCATCGCGATCATCGAGGCGGACATGACCTGCCGTCGGTAGATTTCGAACCGGTCCGGCCAGAGGATGCCCTGGGCTACCCCGGTTTCATCCTCGATGGTGACGAACAGCACACCCTTTGCGGAGCCGGGCCGCTGGCGGACCAGAATGACGCCGGCCACTTCCACATTGCGGCCGTCGCGGATCGACTTGAGGTCCGCGCAGCGCTCGATCCGCATGGCGTCGAGCTCTGGCCGAAGGAAGCTCAGCGGATGGTTGCGGAGCGAGAGCTGAAGCGATCGATAATCTTCCACCACCTCGCGGCCTTCGCTCATCGGCTGGAGCGTCACCAATGCCTCTCTGCCTTCGGGTGAGAATTTTCCCTCACGCTCGTCGGCCGCTGCAAATAGGGGGAGGGGCGCTTCGCCCAGGCCCTTGACCTTCCATAGCCCCTGTCGCCGGTCCTGCGCAATGCAGGCAAAGGCGTCGGCTTCGGCCAGCCGTTCGATCGCGGCGCGCGGCACACCGGCGCGACGCCAGACTGCCTCGACGCTCTCGAACAGAGCAGGACCACGCGCACCGACGATCGCGGCGCCGTGAAGGTTCGCAAGCCCGCGTACCTGCCGGAAGCCGAGGCGCACGGCCTTGTATCGCCCGCGTGCCTGCTCAAGCGTGCAGTCCCAATGGCTGTGATTGATCGAGACCGGGCGGACCTCGACGCCATGGTTGCGCGCATCGCGCACGATCTGGGCGGGCGCATAGAATCCCATGGGCTGGGCGTTCAGGAGCGCGGCGCAGAAGACATCTGGATGATGATGCTTCATCCAGCAGGAGGCGTAGGCGATCTTGGCAAAGCTCGCCGCGTGGCTTTCGGGAAAGCCATAGCTGCCGAACCCCTCGATCTGCTTGAAGGTGCGTTCGGCAAAATCCTTCGGGTAGCCGCGCGCGATCATGCCGTTCACCAGCTTATCGTAGAAATGGCTGACGCCGCCGGTGAGCTTGAAGGTCGCCATGGCGCGGCGGAGCTGGTCAGCTTCCACAGGCGTGAACCCGGCGCCGACGATCGCGACCTTCATCGCCTGTTCCTGGAAGAGCGGGACGCCCAGCGTCTTCTTCAGAACCGCTTCCAGCTCCGGCTTGGGATATTCGGGCACCTCCTTGCCCTCGCGGCGGCGCAGATAGGGATGGACCATGTCGCCCTGGATGGGCCCAGGGCGGACGATCGCGACTTCGATCACGAGATCGTAAAATTCCTTCGGCTTGATCCGCGGCAGCATCGACATCTGCGCCCGGCTCTCGATCTGGAAGACGCCAAGCGTGTCGGCACGCTGGATCATGGCATAGACAGCCGGGTCATCGTGCTGAAGGTCCGCCATGCCGACACGGATGCCCTTATGCTCTTCCAGCAGGTTGAACGCCCGGTTCATGCAGCCCAGCATGCCGAGGCCCAGGACGTCGACCTTCATGAACTTCAGCGCATCAATGTCATCTTTATCCCACTCAATGATTTGCCGGTCTTCCATGCGTGCCGGCTCGATCGGCACGAGATCGTCGAGCCGGTCCTGCGTCAGCACGAAGCCGCCGGGATGCTGGGAGAGATGGCGCGGCGTGCCGATGAGCTGCCGGGAGAGTTCAAGCGTCAGTTTCAGCCGATGATCGTCGGCATTCAGATTGACGCTGGCGATCTGCTCGTCGGTGATGCCGTCCATCGACCAGCCCCAGACAAGGCCGGTCAGCATCTTGGTGAGATCGCGCGGCAGGCCCAGCGCCTTGCCCACCTCGGCGACCGCGCCGCGGGTGCGGTAGCGGGTGACGACGGCCGTCAGCGCCGATCGCGTGCGGCCATAGGTCTCATAGATCCACTGGATGATTTCCTCGCGCCGCTCATGCTCGAAGTCGACGTCGATGTCGGGTGGCTCCTTGCGCTCGCCCGAGACGAACCGCTCGAATAGCAGCTCATGCTTGATGGGATCGATCGAGGTGATGCCCAGCATGTAGCAGACGCAGCTATTTGCCGCGGAGCCTCGACCCTGGCAGAGAATGCCGCGCCTGCGGCTTTCCGCTACGATCGAATTTACCGTCAGAAAATAGGGGGCGTAACCGAGCTGGTCGATCAATCGCAGCTCATGTTCGATCTGGTTCCGGTAGGCTTTGGGAAGGCCGGTCGGGAACATTCGGTCCGCAGCCGCTTGGGTCAGAGCAGCCAGCGCCTGCTGCGCCGTGCGCCCTTCCATCACCTGCTCATAGGGATATTGATACTGGATCTCGCCAAGGTCGAACCGGCACTGGGCGGCGATGTCGGCGCTGGCCTGGATCGCATCGGGAAAGGCGGAAAAGCGCCGTTCCATCTCGGCCGGGGATTTGAGGTTCCGGTCCATATAGCGCTCGCGCCTGAAACCCAGGCCATCGATCGTCGTCTTCTCCCGGATCGCGGTCATCACATCCTGAAGCGGCCGGAAATCGGGAGAGTGATAGAGAATGTCGCCGGTTGCGACGCTTCGCACGGCCGTCGCTCGCGCCATGGCATCTAGCCGGTGAAGCCGGGCGACGTCGTCGGGCCGTCGGCGCAGCGCGAGCGCCATATGCGCGCGGGCACCGAAGACAGTCTTGAGGTCGCGGAGATTGGCCATGGTTGCATCGTCGGGCTGGTCCGGGGCCAGGATCGCGATCTGGCCTTCGGCATGGGCGACAACATCGGCCCAGTCGAGCTGACAGCAGCCCTTGCCGCCGCGGGCCTTGCCGACCGAGAGCAGACGGGTCAGTCGCGACCAGGCTGGGCGATCGGTCGGATAGAGAAGCAGGGCCTTGCCGTCGGTGAGATCAACCCGCGCGCCGGCGATCATCCGGACCCCGGTCGCCTTCTGTGCATCCCAGCCGCGCACGACACCCGCGACACTGCCCCAGTCGGCAAGCCCCAGCGCCGTATGACCGAGCAGGGCGGCGGCCGAGAAGAGCTGCTCGGGCGAAGACGCGCCGCGTAGGAACGAGAAATGGCTCGTCACCTGAAGTTCGACATAGCGGGACATCAGCCGAACACCCCTTGCATGAACCAGCTGAGGTTCCCGGTTTGCTCATCGACGCCATCGCCCCGGCGGAACAGCCAGAAGCGTTCGCCGCCTTCGGCCTCGACCCGGAAATAGTCCCTGACCGCCCACATCTCGCTCGCGTTTCGCCACCATTCGCCATGGATGCGTTCCGGACCGTCGCCGGCGACCACGCGATAGCTCGATCCCCGCCAGACGAAGCGCCGGGGTGGATGATCGGGCAGGAGCGCCACGACGTTGGAGAGAAGCTCAGGTCGCCGAAGCATCCGCACGGGCCGCTTCCAGCCGGGCCAGCCTTTGGGCTTTGCCAGTGGCCCGATCCGGCGCACCGCGCGCTCGGGCACGTCGCTCTCATGCGAGGACAGGCGAAAAGGTGTGTCGGGATCGATCCGGCCGGCAAGTTGATCGACCAGCAGCGCTATATCGGGCGCGCGATCGCCCGTGATGAGGCCAGCCTCGAGCGTCTGCGCTCTCAATTGCTCGACGCGTGGCGCGCTCAGCGTCATCGCCTCAATGCCAAGGCCTGGATCGATCCGCTCGACCCGCATGGCCAGCATGCGCTTCAAATGCTTCGCATCGCGCGTGGCCTTCGCTGTGCCGATCGCGATCCGCTGCTCGGTCCCGTCGACGATATGGCAGGCGAGCTGTGCGGTGCGCAGGCCAAGGCCCTGCTCGACGAGCAGCGCGGCAAGATCATCGACCAGATCGCCGATAACCTGGTTGATCGTCTCCGCCGTACCGATCGGTTCGAGCAGACGCCGCTCTACATGGGGCATTTCGAAGGGGATGACCGGGACGATGGGTTCGGCGATTATGCCGCGGGCCTGATCGAGCCTGCGAACGGTCAGGAGGCCAAGACGGCGTGCGAGCGGCCCACGTGGCATGGGATAGAGGTCAGCGATGCGCTCGACGCCGAACCGGGCTGCAATCTCAAGTACGGCCGGATCGAGCCGGAGCGCGACGAGAGGCAAATCGGCAATGGCCTGGGTTTCGGCGCCGTTGGGAAGGAGAATGATGGCCTCGTTCCCGTAGCGCGCGAGCGCATGGGCGGCGCCCGGCGTGCCGGCGATTGCGATCCTGGCGGTGAAGCCCAAGCGTTCAAGGAACCGCAGCAGCCGGCGGCAGAAGCGCGCCTCACCACCGAATAAATGGGTCGTCCCCGTGAGATCGAGCCAGAGGCCGTCGGCCCCAGAGACGCAGGCCGTCGGCGTCCAATGCGCGCCCGCGTGCAGCGCCAGCCGGTCAAGCCAGGTGTGGTCCTTTTCGGGCTGCGCGTCCCGAACCTCCAGGTCCGTTACCAGCGCCCGCGCATGGGCGGCGGCCATGCCGGGGCGAAGGCCAAGTTCCAGTGCGAGCGGGCAGGCCGCGGTCACGACGTCCCGTTGCCCGGGGCGCATGATCAGGATTGTGGGCTTCCCCCAGAGCGTCGCCCATGTGAGCGGCTCGATGGTCTTCGATGTGCTGCGGTCGTTGCCGTCATCAGCGGGCATGGCTTTGAACACATGCTCGGCCGCTTCGCTGCGCCGTCCCATCTCGCGCATTGTCGGGCGCTGATGCGCTGGCATGGCGTCAATATCGGCCTGGGTTGGCCGTCTGCCGAGCGCGCCATCGCGGGCCCAGCGGGCGCCGGGACGCCAGCCGCCCGCTTTGGGGACGGAGCAGGCGCCAGGATTATCGTCGATCGGCAGGGCGAAGCGCTGGGCGATCGGGACCGGGGCCGGCTCAGGCAGCCTGGCGGGACGCTCTGCCTTGCGCAATCGCTCGATCGCGAGCTGCGGCAGGTAGAGCGAGGCGACCCGTGTCATCGCACGCTTCCAGTTCGAGAGAGAAGGGATTGCCGTTCCGCTGCCGGACAAGTTCGACCGACCAGCGCGGCCGACCAAGGCCGGCATGGGGGAGGGAGGTCGACGGCGCAGCGCCGATGCGCCAGCGCGTCATCGCCGAGGAAAGGCCACTCAAGGGGCAGCGGTCGCGACTGCGGTGGCGGCGGTAAAGCAGCATCGGCGTTTTGCCATCGGAAGCCGCCAGTTGAAGCCGGCGGGTCGCGGTCTGATCGGCGGCCTTCACCTCCGCGACAACGCAGGCAAGCGATCCATCGCGCAGACCATCTTCGGCAAGCGCCAATATCTCGGCATCCTTGCGGCCCTGGGCATAGAGAATTTTGTCCGGCCCAAGGCCGATCTGCTCAAGGCCAGGCGCGTAGAGATCGAAACGCGTAACGGCCCAAAGGATGGTGAAACCGGGCTCGACACAAAAGCGCGCCGCGATTCCGGCTGCGAACAGGGTGGCGCAGGCATCATCGGTGAAGCTCGCAGAGGCGGCAGCAATTTCATGCAGCCCGGCGCCGTCGAGGCCACGGTCCGCGAGGCGCTCGTCCAACTCGGGCAACCCGAAGGGCAGAGCCGGCCCGCGCGCGGCGCGGGCGTGCGCCAGGGTTACGCGAAGCGCGGCAAGCTGGTCGACCTGCTTCTGGTCGAGGGGAGAGGGACAAGCGGACATGGGAACAACGACTCAATTTGTTCCCTATATGTTCCTTTGAGTCTGCAATTTCGTCAAGCGGCATCAAACTCGGTTCGTCCGAGACTCAGGCGAGGAGGCGCAGAGTGGTCGAGTCCCGCTCGCCATCAAACCATCGCTCGAGGGCATCGTCGAGCAGCGGCGGTCCGCCGGCGGCGTCGAACAGGGTGAGCGACGAACGCAGCTTCATCGCGTCGACCAAGCCGAAGACGGATACCGGATCGCTACCGCCAAGCGCCTGAAGTGCTGTCACGCATTCGAGATAGCGCGGCCCCAGCACGGGATGGTCGAGATAGGCGCGGGCTTCGGTGAGCGAGGCGATCCCATAATAATGGGCGGTCGGGCTGTGGCCGAGGCCGCGGAGCTGAGGAAAGACGAACCACATCCAATGGCTGCGCTTGGCGCCGGGCCGGATCTCGGCAAGCGCCGTGTCATAGATCTTGGCCTGAGCCTCGAGGAAGCGGGCTAGCGTCGCATCCTGCGTCATAACAGCACCTGCTGCGCGGGCGGCGCGCCATAGACCTGGGCGACCTGCAGGCTGCCCTCCGGTAGCCAGCGCAGCACCTCTTTCGCGGGCACGGTTGGGTCGAGCCAGTCGACCCATTGATCGCGGGTGAGCGGAATGATCTGGCGGTGATGATAGGGCGACACATCGGGGCCGGCGTCCATGGTGAGCATCGTGAAAGCTTCGCCAGCCGGACTTTCCCGCCAGATGCCGGCGATACAGAACCAGTCATGATCCTTCATCGTGAACAGCCATTTGTCGAGCCGCTTGTCCTTCGGGCGAGGCACGGGTGGGTCCGTAAATTCGAAGAAGCCGTCAGCCAGAATAAGTGCCCGGTGGGATTTAAACTCACGCCCTTCGGTCCGGAAATTATAGACCGGCTTGCCGTGGTTGCCCGGCCAGCTCCAGCGGCGGTTGACCAGTTCGCCCACGCCCCGCTCGCCCTCCACGCTGCGCACGATCGGCGCCATGTCGGTCATCCGGATATCGTCGCGCGCGGGCACATTGGGTTTGCCCTCGGGCATCCTGCTCTTGATCTTGAGGTCCTCGAAATCCTCGACAATCGAGGCGATATCGACCTTCAACCTATAATCGTTGCACATAGGCTCTCCGCGCGCTTCTTCAGCTTGCCCTGATCAGTCGTTCGCTATATGTTCTCATCATGGACTCGAAAGCAACTCCGTTCGACTCCGACGCTCTCGGAAGTCGCCGTGCCATCATCCGACGCAACCCGGACGATGCCCGAGAAATTGAGATGATTGAAGCGGCCTGGGGTTCCAACCCGCGCTTTTCCGATGGCGTTTCCTATGAGTTCATCCGGTCGGAAGGGAAAAGTTTTCCCAACAATCGCTGCCTTGTCCCCGCCTCGGAATTCCACATCCGCAACGGCGAGAAGAAATTCCGCGCCTTTCGCGAAGACGGCGATTTCTTCTATCTGGGCGCCATCTGGGAGCCGCCCATGGGCGACTGGCCGGTTAGCTATCGCATCCTCACCGTCGATGCGAACCCCGATGTCATCCGCTATCAGAGTCGGCACGGCGCGATCATCGAGCGGCGGCAGGTCATGCAATGGCTGGATTTCATGGTTCTGGAGGAGGAGCTGCTTGTGACGCCGCCCGGCGACATCTTCACAATCGAGGAAATCCTGACCAAGCCCGTTCAAACGAGTTTCGCCCTTTGATGGGCCAGAACCAATGACCATGTTGCTTCCTTACGATGTGCCGCCGCAGCAAGGCGTGCCGGTGCTGCCGGGGCTCCATCAACAGGAGGATTTCATCACGCGGTCGGAGGAGCAGGCGCTCATCGCTGCAATCGGTAACGCGGGCCTGACGCCTTTCCTCTTTCAACAATGGACCGGCAAACGGCTAACCAAGAGTTACGGCTGGAGCTATGATTTCCAGACCGGTATTTTCGCGCCCGCCGAGCCTATTCCGCAGTGGGCGACCCCGATCAAGGCCCGAGCGGCGCGGTTCGCGGGGCTGGCACCAGCCGATATCGAGCAGATGCTGCTGATCTGCTATGACCCAGCCGCAGGCATTGGGTGGCATCGTGACAGGCCGGCGTTCGAACATGTGATCGGCATTTCGCTGGGCGAACCGGCTACCATGCGCTTCCGGCGCCGCACGGAGACAGGCTTCAGCCGAGCCAATGCGCCGCTCGCGCCGCGCTCCATCTATCATATGAGTGGTGAGGCCAGGCACGGCTGGGAGCACAGCATCGCGCCCATGGAGGCGCTGCGTTGGTCGATCACGTTCAGGAGCCTGAGGAAATTGGCCTCGTAGCGGGACGCAGCCGTAACATTAGGAACCGAGCCTCCCTTTGCCCGTTACCCCTTCATCGATCCGCGCAGCATTGCCCCCCGCTCACGCGGTTCGGTGATATCGGCGGCCCGTCAGATCCCCCGACTGACGGGCCGTCTTCATGTCGTAGAGGGCTGGCTATATGGCGCCCAGACTGAAGCTATTCCGCACGCCGATCGGCTTTCACGATGCCTATGTCGCCGCGCCCAGTCAGAAGGCGGCGCTGAAGGCCTGGGGAGCCGACGCCGATCTGTTCGCGCGGGGCATTGCCGAACGAGTTGAGGATCCCGCGCTGCTGACGCAGGCGGCCGAGAAGCCGGGCACTGTCATCAAACGCGCTCGCGGGACCGCGGAGGAGCATCTGGCCTCCGCTGAGAAGCAAGCGAAAACCGCGCCGCGAAAAGTGCAGGGCAGAGCGAAGGTTGAGTCGCCGCCCTCGAAGCCCCGGCCGCGACCCAGTCGGAAGGCGCTGGATTTGGCGGAGCAGAAGCAGGCCGCGCACCAGCGGTCGGTCAAAGCACGCATTGAGGAATTGGAGGAAGAGCGCGCCCGCATCGGGGCCCAGATTGCGCAGGTCCGGAAAGAAGAGAGGGAGCAAGCCGGCAAATTTCAGACGGCGGTCGACAAAGTCCGCGCGAAATATGAGGATGCGCTGGGCCAATGGCGTAAGCAGACCTGAGGGCCTGAGGGCGCCAGCAGGATTGCAGTGACCAGGCAGGCGTGGAGGCGGGCGTGGCTGATGACATGTTGACCGAGGACGAGAAGGCCCTCTTCACCCTCGCGCTGGTGGAGCAGTGCGTGCGCAACACCGGGTTGGAGGATCTTCATGCCGGCGTCACGCCCAGCAACGCGACCGGCGATTATAGCGATGTGAAGGTCGTCACCCCCTATGGCGAAATTCCCTGGAATAATCTCTCGCGTATTTCCGACGAGGAGATGAAAGCCCTGATGATCGAGGTGACGAACAAGGTCTTCACCTTCCTGACTCGCGGCGAAGACCTGATGACGCTGGGGCCGGCGGCACGATGGAACAAGCCAGAACTCGACCAGGGACTATCGGGGAAAGCGGATCGTCGCGCGGCGCAGCGCGGGCGACGGATGAAGGCAATATCGCCGTAAAGGCCTCTACGGGCGCAATTTTGCGCCATATGTGCCACGATCTTGGCAACGCTCCTCCGAAACTCTTCAGATTTATTGTGCGATGCAGCAACATATTTCGCAGTTGCAGCGTTTCATCGCCGAATGGGCCCCTGCTCATGGAGGGACAGTTATGACGAAACTGCACTCGACAATCGCGCAACTCGGAAAGTTCAGGGCATTATCGCTCCAGTCGCCGCCACCGTCCGATCGGGGCCAGCTCAGCGACATGGAGGATTTCGGTTCCAATCCAGGAGCGCTGCGGGCCAGATATTATATCCCGACGGATCTGGGCGCTTCGGACCAGGACCGGCACGCGCCACTGGTCGTGGTTCTGCATGGATGCACACAAAATGCCGATGCCTATGACCACGGCTCTGGCTGGTCGCAGCTGGCGGATGAGCTGGGCTTTGCATTGCTGTTCCCGGAGCAGCGACGCGCCAACAATCCCAATCGCTGCTTCAACTGGTTTGCGCCCGGCGACTCCGCGCGTGACGCAGGCGAGCCGCTATCGATCCGGCAGATGATCGCCGCTATGGTCGCGGCGCATCCGATCGACGAGGCCCGCATCTATGTGACCGGCCTTTCGGCTGGCGGCGCGATGACGTCGATCATGCTGGCGACCTATCCTGAATTGTTCGCCGGCGGCGCGATCATCGCCGGCTTGCCTTACGGCGCCGCGGCGTCCGTGCCGGAAGCCTTTGCGCGCATGCGCGGCGAGGGCTATCCCGATGACAAGTCGTTGGGGACTCTCATCCGATCCGCCTCTGACCATGCAGGGCCGTGGCCGACCATCTCTGTCTGGCAGGGTGACGCGGACCAAACGGTCCACGCCTCGAACGCGGACAGGATCATCGCCCAATGGCAGGCTGTCCACGGCAGCGACGCCTCAGACGTTGAAACGCGGATTGTGGACGGGTCCCGCCAGCGCCTCTGGCGCGATCCCGACGGCCGCGTCGCGGTTGAGGCTTATGAAGTGATCGGTATGGGGCACGGGACGCCGCTTGCAGTCTCCGGTCCCCGGGCTTGCGGCGTCGCCAGCCCCTACATGCTCGATGCCGGTATCTCATCGACCCGGCATATTGCAGCATTTTGGAGGCTGGCCGAAGAAGGGACGGCTATGCCGGTGGAAGTTGATGCTGGCTTAGAGATCGACCCCATAGCGCGCGGCCCAGATCCTATCCCATTCCCATTGCGAAACGACGCTAGCCAATCTCGCCAGGCGTCGGGTCGCGTGAATGTGGGCGCGATCATCGAACAGGCCCTCCGACGGGCCGGCATCATGCGATGAAGCGTCTTGCCGACCGCTGGCGGGCCTGCGGCTCGGGAGCAGACAGCGGATCGCCGGCCGAGGTTTTCGCCCGCCGCGCCGGCGGTTTCTCTATTCCGGACCGAGTGGCTTGAGCGTCTATCAGGGCGCGAAGCCGAGCAATCCGCGCTGATAGTCCTCGACAACATAGGCGATCGGCAGACCGTCTGCCCGGCTCATGAGCGCGCGCTGGGAGAACAGGATTAGCGGCGGGATTTTGGCTGTTCGCCTTTCTCCCTTGGGCAACCACGCTGACGACGATCCTGCCGATTTCCGATCGAGATGCATGGGCGCGACCACCTTGCCGAACGGTGTGCCGGTCTGCTGAAGGCTTACCTCCATGGAAGCGGGCAAACGGGAAGGGACATACCAGAGCCGTGCAACGGAGAGGATATGCCCGCTACAGCGCAAGCGGACATGCCGCAGTTGAACGCGGTCCGACGCTTTGAGCTGTAACGTGCGGCGCAATTGCGCGGTCGCCGGCACCGGCTTGTTCGCGATTTTCTCGGCGATGACCGCGCCTTCTGGCGCCATATGATGGGAAACACACCAGCGGTCCAGCACGGCGGTCGCGGATGCGGCTTTGCCGATCTCGTCCCGCAACGCGCTGACCTCGGCCACGGATTGCGCAATTTCGGTTTGGCGCGCCGGGGCGACGTCGGGGCTGGTGATTAACCCAGTCGCCAATCCCGTGGCGGACAGGGTAAGCAAGGTGAATGGTCGAAGCATGCTTGGCCCTATGCCTCCTTGGCTCCGGCTATCACAAGCAGAGGATATAGCCGTAGCGGCGCACCGCCTGTCCGGCGCTCAGTTGGCCACAGGACAGGTCGACACCGTTTGACGTGCATCTGGCGACCGTCCGGCCATATCTGTCGGTATCGGTCTTGTGGCACTGCACCGATCCCGCCGCGACGAGATTCTGGAGATTTTGCATGGCCGCATAGGGATCGCCCTGCGTGCATTGTCGTCCCTGGCGACAATGTCCAGGCAGCTCTGGCGCATCGATCCCCGAAAGACGAATATGTATGGACCCGCAATCGAACGTATCCCCGTCGATTACGCGGATGCTACCACATTGGAAGCTTGCATCTTCCGAAGCGAAACCCGTTCCGCCGATCAACTTCAGCCCCAGGGATGCCCCAAACAGCAGGCCGATGATGACGACGACGCTTTGGACGCGCGTCCATCGCCTGCGTGTTGGTCCGCGCCAGTGTGTCAGCCGAGACCCACGCGAATTGCGCCGAGCATTTTTCAGTTTCCTGAATTTGTGGACATCCCCCATTCGCCTATCATCGGGCATCAAGGCTTTACATGCAAACGGGGAGGTCAGGGTCAAAGCGTCAGCGACCAGATCTATCCGAGCAGGTCATGGCAATGATCATTCCAGGAGATTAGCGAGATTGCGCAGGCTGGACGACATCCCTTCCCGGTGATCGGCTTCGGAGATGCCCGCAGGCACATTCTCGGCAAGGAAAGTCACCTTGCTGCTGTTTCCCTTTTCGCGCTCGATCGTGGTGGTGAGCGTCATCGTTCCGGCAAAGTCCGGATCGTCGCTTTCAAAGCTCACGGCCTCTACGATCTTCTGGTCAGGGATGAGATCGACGAAACTGCCCTCGAACATGTCTTCGCCCGATCCGCTCTTGCCGCCTTCCGGGCTGCCCTCGGGATAGATGAAAGCCATGCGATAGCCGCCGCCGATCCACGGGTCGAAGCGCTCGACGCGAGCGGTCATACCGCTTGGCGGGCGCCAGGACGATACGGATTCCGCGTCAAGGAAAGCGCGATAAATGGCGCGTGGTGACGCCAGGATGGTGCGCGTGACTCGATGGTTATGCGATTCGGACATTGTGGCGACCTGTAGGGGCCGAGCCCTGCGATCCGCAATGTCTGGAGGGCCGATAAACGATAGGCCGCCATTTTACCGGCGGCCTATCCACTGTCTGTGCCTTGTGCGGCAGGCTTAGAGCCTGACCCCCGCGGAGGCCATGCCCAGACTCTCTGACGCGCGTGGCGTAGGACAATGAGACATCTGACCACCTCCTTTCCGTTGTTGAACGTGAAGAGGATATGGGAACGCGTACGGCTTGTTCAAGCACTGCACATCAACCTTGCGGCGCTCAATGCGCCGGCGACTGCCGGCAATTCTTCTCGGCGGCGCCAGCGAGGGGCTCACCGTGGCAAGGGCGTCCGTCGCTATCCAGCTCAGCTTGGCCGCTGGGGCGAAGCGAACGCGTCAGATCCTCCGTGCAGCGCCGGATCGGCAATCGGATAGGCCTGCAGCGGAACAGGAGGATCGCCACTTCGCAAAATATCTATCATGCCATCGAGCAGACTGTTGACGAGCCGCGTGCCATCGGAGGTCAACTTCACCTCGATGCACCGCCGGTCTGTATCCGGGCTCTCTCTTCTCAGCCACCCGGCTTTCTCCATCTCCACGATCTTCCGCTGCGCCGTGGAGGATGGAATGTTGGCGGCCCCGCAGAGCGAGAGCATGAAGACGTCCCGATGGTCGTGGTCAGCCAGGTAAAGGTCCAACAGCATGTCCCAGACCGGGTTAGGGCATAGGCTATATCCGAGCGAGACACCCACGATCTTCCGCATCGCGACCAGCCTCTTGCAGATGTCGATGCGCATGTCGGCGCATGGAATATGTGTCATTCCCCAACTCCCTTACATTTGATCGAGAAAATTCGCGGACTGAGCCTGCAAGACGGGCAGCGGCAGATTGGCGGCCTCGCTTTCCCAGAGGGAAGGCCATGGCATTACCGCGCGCCGTGCGCGTGCAGTTACAGATAGCCGGCTCTGCGAAAGCTGACCCAGCCTTCGCGTGCGACGATGAGATGATCATGCACGGCGATGCCGAACCAGCGTGCTGCTTCCGCAATCTGCGTGGTCATCGTCTTGTCAGCCTTCGATGGCGCCGGCCTCCCAGAGGGATGATTGTGGACGAGGAGGATGGCGGTTGCTCCCACGTCGAGACAACGTTTCAGCACCTCTCGAGGATAGATGTGAACGCTTGAAACCGTTCCGGACGCCATAACCTCATCGACCAGCAAATGATTGGCCGCGTTCAAAAAGAGGACCCGCATTTGCTCGACGGGGGCAAAGGCCATGGTCGCACGGAGATATTCGATGACCGCCTCTTCATTGGACAACACGCATTTGTCAGCGATGCGTCCACGCAGAATATGGTCGATCGCCATTTGAAGGCAGACAAAGCTGCGCTCGATGTGGCTCGAGGCGCCCATCACCGCCAGACGATCCAGCGGCTGCGCCGCGAGCGCTTCACCCAATGATCCAAAGCGCTTGACCATTTGCATCGACAATTCTTCCGCCCGAGCAGGGCAGGTGAGCGCGATCAGCTCTTCCAGGATGCGTCGACACCCTGACGCGCCAGTCTCCTTTGATGCCGCCAGGTTCCCGCGACAAGCATCAACTGAATGATCCAGCTCCAGATCGCCAGGCCATCGATATACGCCTGTGGGATGATGCGCGGCATCAACGCCCGCATAAGGTGGACGATCACTTCTGCCCCCAGCATTGCTGCGATCCACAGCGGCCAAAAGCGCGTGCTTCTTATCGAGAGCCATAGGAAACTGCCCAGAATTGCAATGTCGATCAGCAACATGCCTGTTTCGACAAGCCGGAAGCGGCCTCCAAAGGGACTGACGACAAGTGTAGAGAGGAGGGCGCCCCCCAGCAGGGAGGCCGCCCCGATTTGCTCGGGTCGGCCGCCACGCAAGCCCGCATAAAGCGAACTGAGGATCAGCAGCACCAGGAAAGCACTTTGTCGCATCATCCCAAGGATGAACAGGAACAGCTCCGGTCCGTCAACATATTGTAATAGCGCAGATCAGACTGCGCGAAGATGTGGCTCAGGCGTGCGCTGCTGCGTCACTCCGGCTTTGAAAAGATCGCCGTAGCTGACTTCCCGCAGTCCCATGTCGTCGCTGGCCCGCTTGAGGTTCGCATGGGTTGCAACGATCTCTTCGCGTGTGCGGGCGACGAGCACCATGGCGGCAGCCGAACTGGTCACCGCATCCTGCCCGATGGTGGCGGAGAGCCGCGCGTCGAGCCGAGCCAGGGGCAGAGCGGCATTCAGTTCCGCAATGCGGGCAGCAGCGAGGTCGAGAGCAGTCTCTGCGGCAAAGAGCCGGTCTGCGACTGATTGTGCGATGTCTTTGCGTTTTACGCGCATGGGGTCTCCTTCCCGTTCCTGCTCGGAGCGGGTCAAATTGGGTGTGATGGGGATAGGTCAGCTTATCGGGGCATCCCGTTGAGCGCCGATAGCAGAGAGGCGGCCGATCCTGCCGCTACAAGGGCGGCAGCCGTCAAAACGGCAACCGTGGCCATGGTGAAGCGCGTCGTCAGGTCATTTTCTTTTCTCCCGCTCGATCTGAGCGGCGCATAGGCCATCAGGGTCGGGACCACCTGCGAGAGGATGAAGATATCCTGCTCTTCGTTGAACGGTCCGCCGGGTTTGGCCAATGCATCCGCTGCATGGTTGGCGGGTTCAGATGGCTGGGAAATATGGTCCGGGGACAGACCCAAAAATTGGGGGGCTAATAATTGGGTGGGGGGTAAATCTTCTTTCGCTTCGGCCTGGAAGGCCACAAAGAGGCGGACTGCCTCGCTGCGCTCGATCCCACCTAGATGCTCGCGCGCCTTCGCGATATGCTTGTAGACCTGGTCCGTGCCGATCTTCAGAATCCCGGCGATCTTCTTTGGAGGGTAGCGCTCGGCGAGCAACTCGAGACAATCCCGCGGCCTCCCGCTCAAAGTTTCGAGTCGCCCTCTATAGGCGGCGATGTCGGGGGGAGATTGTTTCTCTTGCATGGCTTGAGCGCGACCTCTTGCATGCTGGCGGCCCGATTGCACCTAGATCGCCGGCGGGAAGCCAGTCCGTTACCTGTGTGACATTGTCATGAAAATGAAACCTAAAAGCAACCGACGAGCCAGCGTTTTGGAGCCGTGTCGGCTGCGTTGATCACTGATGCCAACGGAGCCGAGCGCGGTTCATGGCGGCAGGCGCCACAGGCGGAAAGAGGAGTGGGGCTGGGAGGGGGAGCCCTGTGGGCTCGAACACCAATCCTGCTGACAGGAGCAATTCCATGCTCGCTTCAAACCTTTCATTCATCCACCATATTTCCCTCATCATTCAGCGAAATATTGCCTGCAAAATCATGCATGGAGGCGCGTGTGACCAGGCGTCGGTCAATCAATGACTGCGCTTGATCGGCGAGGCGAGGCACTCGTCCACAGGCTTGGCGGAACCTGGAAACACGGTGGAGGCATGTGCCGTTGTCCTGCCCATGAGGACCGGAGTCCGAGTCTCTCGGTGAGAGTCGGTGACTCGGCCCTGCTGTTCAAATGCTTCGGCGGCTGCACGATCGCTGAAATTCTACGCGCCTTGCGGCGTGACCGCATCGATATATCCGGAAGGCCAGATAGCGGGCACCGCGCAGCAGCACATAGTCAGCAACGATCGACCGCGGCTCTCAGACTCTGGCGTGAGGCAGGCCCCATCGAGGGCACGCCCGCTGCACGGTATCTCGCAGGCAGACGCATATATCAGGCAACGCACGCCCTGCGCTTTCATGGCTCGACGCCGCTCGGCGGGGGCAATAATGTCAGCTTCCTTCCCGCCATTCTCGCCGCTGTCGTCGAGGCCGATGAGATTGTCGCGATCCAGCGGATATTTCTTCAGCCCAATGGCCGCCCGGCGCTGCTTGCAAAGTTCAAGCGGACCTTGGGCTCGCCAGGAGCAGGGGCAGTGCAAATTCAGCCGGCGCAAAACGTGCTAGGTCTCGCCGAAGGGATCGAGAACGCGGCGTCAGCCAGCACCCTTCTTGGCATTCCTGTCTGGGCAACGCTGGGCGCCGAACGGTTCGACAGGGTCGCTATTCCGCAGAGCGTCAAGCGGCTCGTTCTGCTCGCGGACAATGACCGGACCGGCCGCCGCGCTGTTGCCAAGGCGATCACGCGCTACATGCGGCCCGAGCGACAGGTCCTCACCATATGGCCGCCTGCTCCCTTCAATGACTGGAACGAACTGCACCGGGCAGGAGGGGAGGTGGTGGTGGAGCGGGCGCGGTTAGCGGCCTGATGGTCGGGGCGCTCCGCCTGTTGGAGACACTCCATGAACAAGACACCGCCCATTATCTTCGTTCCGGCATCCAAGCTCTCGATCGCACCCACCAATGTGCGCAAGCGCACCGACCCCGATGCGGATGCGGAACTCAAGGCCAGCATCGCTGCCAAGGGCATCATTCAGAACCTGATCGGCGTCCCGGTTGCCCGCAAGAGGGGCGAATATCGCATCACTGCCGGCGGCCGACGGCTCACCCAAATCAACGCGCTCATCGAAGATGGCGTCCTGGGGCCTGACTATCCCGTCGCCGTGATGGTGCTCGCCGACAAGAATGACGCGACCGAGGTCAGCCTGATCGAGAATTTCATCCGCCTCAACATGTCGCCTGCCGAGGAATGCCGGGCGTTCCAGGCGATCATCGACGGCGAGAAGAAAACCCCTGCCGACGTCGCCAAGCATTTTGGTCTCACCGAACGTTTCGTTCTTGGGCGCCTGCGACTTGCCGGCCTTGCCGACACCATTTTCGACGCGCTTGCGGCGGGCGAAATCACGCTCGATGTCGCCAAGGCCTATGCCAGCATCTCCGATACGGTGCGGCAGGCGGCTGTGTTCGAGGAGATGGGTAGCGGCTATTATTCGACAAATCTGAGCGAAATCCGCCGACGCCTGATCTCCGGCTTCTATCGCGGCAGCGATCCCAAAGCCCGACTGGTCGGGCGCGATGCCTACATCGCGGCAGGTGGTCGCATCGATAGCGATCTCTTCTCCGATGCCGCCAATGAGAACTGGATCGACAGCGACATCATCGATCGGCTCGCGACCGAGCAGATGGAAGCGGCAGCTGCTGCGGTTCGCGCTCAGGATGGCTTTGGCGAGGTCCGCATCATCTGCGAAACCCGCATCCCCTATATGGAGACCATGGCGCTCGATGAATTGGAGGGCGAACCTGCTGAACTGACCGCTGAGGAAGAGGAGCGTCAGCGCGCGATCGAGGTCGAACTGGAAGCCATTGCCGAGCAGGCCGACGAGGATGGCTATTCGGATGAGGAGATCAGCCGGATCGAGGCCCTCGAAGCGGAACATAGTGCGCTCAACGAAAAGCCTCCCTTCATCTCCGCCGAGCAGAAGGAGAAGGCGCTCGCCTATCTCGTGATCGGCAGCGACGGCCAGCCCAAGCTCCACGAACGGCTTTTCATCGTTCCCGAGCCCGAACCGGAGGTCGAAGAGGCGGCAGCCGAGTCTGAAGCCGATGACAATTCGGCCGAGGAAGTCGAGCAGGAACTGATCGAGGACGGTCCATCGCTCGCGCCGATCAGCCAGAAACTGGCTGAGGAACTTGCGATCATGAAGACCGAAATCCTCCGTCTCCATGTGGCGAGCGATCCGCACTTCGCCCTCGACCTCGGCACCTTCTTCATGGTCGATACGGCCCTCGGGCGCAGCTACGGACATCCGAGCGAACTGCGCGCGACTGCGCCCTATTCGCGCGTGCCGGGATTTGAGAGCGACACCCCGGCCGCCGAGGGCTGGACGGATCTCGAAGCCGCCCTTGATCGCAGCTGGACCGAAGCCGGTAACCTTGTCGAACGCTACGACGCTTTCTGCGGCCTCGATGAAGGCGCGCGGGCCGCATGGCTCGGCTGGGCGATCGCCCGCACCCTCCACGCGGTCCCGGTCGGCGGCGCCGGCGCTGATCTCATCGATCATCTGGGACGCAAGCTCGAAATCGAGGAGCATGTCTGGTGGCGCCCGACGGCGCGCCGCTATTTCGACCGGGTGAGCAAGGGCAGAATACTGGCCCATTTCGGCGAGGTCGGCGGCCTGGAGCTTTCCAATCGCTACGCCGCATCCAAGAAGCACGACCTTGCGGCATCGGCCGAGAAGCTCTTCGCCGGGCAATTGATCGTCGAGGCGGAGGTCAAGGACCGGGCGCTCAATTGGCTGCCGGACGAGATGCGCTTTGGCCCGGCTTTGAGTTCCGAATGCGAGAGCAGCGACCAGGGCGGTGGCGAGCTCGCGGCAGAGGCCGCCGGCGCCCCCGGTTCTGAAGCTTCGGGCGAGGGCCTTCCGGAAGCTGCCTGAGTTCCGTGCCAGCCGGCGCTGCGCTTTTAGTGGCGCCGGCCCTTTTTGCTTTCCCGACGCCCTCCGCCGGAAGGGAAGGGGGTGCGAGCTGTGCTGCCGTGCAGCGGCAGTTTCCTCACCGACAGGAGTTCCCGATGACCCGTTCGCTTCTCGCTGCTCTTGAAGCCGGCGCAGACCCGCTCGACCAGAAAATCTGGACGATCGCCGCCGTCGCCCGGTCGCTTTCCGACCTCATTCGCACCGGTCAGCCTATCAGCCGCCAACGGCTCTCACGGCTGATGACGGCCCATTTCGGGACCGATGACAGCTCGGGCGCCTGGTCGCTTCGCGACGCCTATGACGCTCTCGAGTTGGCGCAGGTCACGGCATTTCTTCAGAGAGATGCCGACAGCGATGACGACGCCCAGCCTGATCGCGCGCTCCTGAGGATCGCTGCGCTCTCGGAGCGATTGCCGACGCAAAGCTATCGGTCCGAGCGCCAGATCGACATGCAGCAATTTTCGACGCCTGCACCGCTTGCCTTTCTGGCTTCGCTGGCCGCGGCCATCACGCGGGACGATCTGCTCCTCGAACCATCTGCTGGCACCGGCATGCTGGCGGGCTTTGCAAAAGCTGCCGGCGCGCGCCTGGTGCTGAATGAGCGTGACCCGCTTCGAGCAGGTCTGCTCGCCCAGGCATTCAGCGCGGCGGTCACCCGGCACGATGCTGAACATATCGATAATCTGCTCGACGCGGGGCTGCGCCCGAGCCTTGTCCTCATCAACCCGCCCTTCAGCCGGAGCGAGGCGAGGGGCAAGGATCGCCATGCCGGCGCGCGTCATCTCCGCTCGGCTCTTGCCCGCCTGATGCCGGGCGGACGCTGCATCGCGATCATGTCGCCGGCCTTCGCGCATGATGGTAGCGCGGCTAGCGGCTATGAAGCGGTCGCAGCCCTGGTGTCGCCCCGCGTCGAGATCACGATACAGGGGCGCCCATTCGCGAAACATGGCACCAGCATCTCGGTCCGCCTGCTGGTCTATGACAAGGGATGGGAAGGGACGCCGCTCCGGGTGACGGTGAATGGCGTCGACGCGCTACTGCCGCATATCCTTTCACTGCCACCTCGGCTTGGCGGAGGGGTGCCGCCCGAACCGGACCAACCGGCAGTTCGCCGTCCATTGGCTGGAAATTCGACAACCAACGCGCGCCCGGTCATCCGATCGCTGTTCTCGGACAAGCAAGGTACCATCGCACCACTCCCCAAGCCCAGGCCGATCGTGGCCATTGATGGGACCATCGAACCGCTTGCCTACGCGGTTCGCGGCACGCCGCTGCCCGCCGCCGAGCAGATCGGCATCTACATACCCTGGCGCCTTTCGCGCATGGAAATCGCTGGGGCCAAGGCGCATCCCGATCAACTGGTCGAGTCGATCGCCATGTCCTCAATCCTGCCGCCCAAGCCGACCTATGTGCCGATGCTACCACGCTGCGCCGTCGCCGCCATGTCGGACGCGCAACTCGAAACCGTCATTTATGCCGGCCAGGCCTTCGAGCGGGACCTGCCCGGTCTCTACGCTCCCAATGAAGCCGGCACGCTATTGTCACCTGACGGAAATGGCGAAGCCTATCGCATGGGCTTCTTCATCGGCGACGGCACCGGCGTTGGAAAAGGTCAGCAGGTGGCGGCCTGCATCATGGATCAATGGAGCCGCGATCGACGCAAGGCCGTCTGGATTTCCAAGAGCGCCGCGCTGATCGAGGATGCCAGAAGAGACTGGGCGGCGCTCGGTGGATCGCCTCTCGATATTCAGCCGCTCGACGCCTTTCCTGTCGGCAAACCGATCAGCATGACCAGCGGCATCCTGTTCCTGACCTATGCGACCCTGCGCTCGCAACGGCATGACGAAGCCTCGCGCCTTGCGCAGATCCTTGCCTGGCTGGAATCCGATTTCGAAGGGGTCATCTGCTTCGATGAGGCCCATGAAATGGCCAATGCCGCCGGGACCGAGAACCAGTTCGGGAAGCAGAAGGGTTCCGAACAGGGGCTGGCCGGCGTCCGATTGCAAAATCTGCGTCCACGCGCCCGGATACTCTATGTCTCGGCGACGGGCGCAACCGATCCCGCCAATCTCTGCTATGCGATCCGCCTCGGGCTGTGGGGGCCTGGAACCTCCTTTGCGGACCGGGCCGAATTCATGGGCGGGATCGACAAGGGCGGCATTGCCGCCATGGAAATCGTCGCCCGCGATCTGAAGGCGCTCGGCCTCTACACGGCGCGGGCGCTTACCTTTCAGGGCGTCGAATATGAGCCGCTCGAGCATCCGCTCAGCCAGGATCAGATCGCGATCTATAATGCCTATGCCGATGGCTGGACGCTGTTATGGCGAGCTGCGCATAAGATCGCTTATCGCGAGGAAGCGGTAATGCGGAGGAGCGCGGCGTAGTCCTGCAAAGCTGCGGAACATTTCGCCACGTCCTTCACATTATTCTATAGGGTGTCGAGCCATCCCATCAGATTGGCATCTCGCTTCCACGAAGGTGGCACGTTGCTCGCCGCCGGG